>JBBSAN010001067.1:0-2225 GCA_038252265.1 Chloroflexia bacterium | reverse complement strand
TGTCGATACGGCGCTGGTCGGCCACCTGGGGACCGATGCGCTGGCGGGCGTGGGCGGCGCGCAACAGATCGTCTGGCTGATGACGACCGTGCTGTCGGCGGTGATGATGGGGGCCACCGTGCTGGTGGCGCACGCCATCGGCGCCAAGCAGCCCGCCGAGGCCCGGCGCGTGTTCAAGCAGGCGCTTGTCCTCTCTGCCGGGGTGGCCCTGGTGCTGACGGTCGGCCTCTATGCCCTGGCCGAACCCGCGTTGCGCCTGCTGGGGCTGGACTCCCAGGCGGCGGTAGACGGCATCACCTACCTGCAAATCAGCGCGCTGACCCTGCCGGTGCTGGTCGGCATGTTCGCCGGGTCGGCGGTGTTGCGCGGGGCGGGCGACACCCGCACGCCGATGTTTATCACCGCGTTCATCAACGTGATCAATGCCGTGGCCGCCTGGTGGATGATCTACGGCTTCGGCCCGATCCCCGCGCTGGGCGTGGCCGGGTCGGCCTGGGCTGCCGGGCTGGCGCGGCTGATCGGCTGTGCGCTGCTGGCCTGGATCTTCGTGCGGCCCGGCCAACTGCTGAACCTGCGCGGTCCCGGCTGGCGCTTCGATCCGGGGCTGGTCAAGCGGATGCTGAACATCGGCCTGCCCACCGCAGCGGAGCAGTTCATGCTCTCTTTCGGTATCACCCTCTACGGGATTATCGTCATCGGCCTGGGCACCAGCGTCTACGCCACGCAGCGGGCCAGCATGATGATCGTGCAGATGGCCTTCCTGCCGGGCTTCGGCTTTGCCATGGCGGCGACGACCCTGGTCGGCCAGGCGATGGGGGCGGGCAAGATCCGCCAGGCCGAGGAGGGCACCTGGATCGCCACCCGCTGGTGTATGCTCTTGATGGGCAGCATCGGGGCGGTGTTCGGCCTCTTTGGCGAGCCGCTGATGCACCTGTTCAGCAGTGACCCGGTGGTCACGCACATGGGCGGCACGGTGCTGGCGATTGCCTGCTGGAACCAGCCGTTCATGGCGTTGGCTCAGGTGCTGGCCGGGGGCCTGCGCGGCGCAGGCGACACTCGCTACCCGATGGTGGTGACAATGCTCAGCGTCTGGGCGGTGCGCTTGCCGGTCGGCTGGCTGCTCGGCATCGCGCTGGGCTGGGGCCTGGAAGGGATCTACCTCGGCTATGTCCTCGACACCGTGGTACGCGCCGGGTTGGTCTGGTGGCGCTGGCGGCGGTCCCGCTGGAAGACGATGCGGATCTGACCGGGACACGAGATAGTAGCGATAACCCGCCGGCGTATACAACTGAGATCCCGCATAATCATCGTCCTGCTTGTAGGATATGGCTCCGCCCATTGAGGGTCGGGAACCCTGGACACCTGGGGCAACCCCACCATTAATGGGCGGAGCCATATCCTGCAAAGGGGAGAAAGCGCTATAACAAGATCTCCGTATGCGCAGCAGGGTCAATGCAAAGTCGAGCGGTGCTGGCCGACCCAACCCTGTCATCCGGAGCGCAGCGAAGGATCTTCGTGGTGGTCCGTGGTGCTGAGGCCATGATCGCGATCTTCCCTGACGATCTGGTGGCCCCAACAAGATCCTTCGCTGCGCTCCGGATGACAGCGTGGGATGGTGCAATAGACCTGCGAACGAGGGATGAGTACGTGACTCACCCCTCATTTTGTGCCTGCGCCCTGCGGGTCGTACGACAGGGTGCCCCCGCTGCCTCCGCCTGCGGACGGAGATCCCAACCAGAGAATGTCCATCCCCGGCCCGATTGTAAGTTTCGGTATTTGTCATCTATACTTAAACATGGGTAGTGTGGCATGGACAGTAAGTCTAGCTATTCGCTACCTGCGAGATGAGGAACCCCACAGCGGCTCCGAACGCCTGCGCGAGCCAGAAAAGGAGGACACCGGCAATACAGCATGGGTGATTGACGACTAGCATATTTAGCTGGCCCAATCCGGCCTGAGAAAGGGAAGGTACACTATGAACGCCTGCCTGATTATCAGTTCCGCTTTAGCACTGATGGTCTTGCTCGGCATGATCGCACTGCTGAAGATCCAGAATGCCATTCAAGCCGAACGCATCCAATGGCAGGAACAACAGATCCAGGCAATGCACGAGCAGCAACGAGGCAGCGGTTGTGGGGGAGCTATCCTCCTGATCGCCCTCATCGTCATCAGCGGCCTGATCCTGGTCAGCATGGCGGTAGGAGCCGCAGGGGTTCCTTAAAACG
>JBBSAN010001066.1:0-2230 GCA_038252265.1 Chloroflexia bacterium | reverse complement strand
GGCGAGATCCGCCCTCACCCCCCGCCCTCTCCCTGCGGGCGAGGGAGCTACATTTACCTACATTTGACAGGCCATTCCTATTTCCCCACATCTACGATCTGTGGTAGAATAGAACAGGCGAACGATGCTTGACGGAGTGCGGGAGGCGATTAGATGCCGGATTTGACGCGGGACACGCGCCGGGGGTTGGTAGAGGCGCTGCTAGAGCTACCTAATATAACCCACCGCGAAACGTGGGTGGCATTGGTGCGTGATTGGCCGCCCACACTGGTTCATAGCGTGGATCTGAACGGATCATCCGGTGCACGCCTCGTCGTGGATGGCTTGGTTTCGGCAGCAGCGAGTTGGGACTCTGGAACGAACCCAATAAAGCCGCTGGTAATCCTGATCGAGAATGCTCAGGATCTCGTGCATGGTGGGCAACTGGAAGGGCACCTGGACGAGGTACGAACGGCTGTGCTTAGCGGAACGAGCGGAGTAACAGTCGAGCCGCGCGAACCGTTCGTCGTCGCCTGGCAGCGCAACCCGCTGTTCGTGGGCCGCCAGGATGAGCTAGACGCGGTGACCCGGCTGCTGGACGCGGGGCAGACCCCGGCCATCTGCGGCGCGGGCGGGATGGGCAAGACCCAACTGGCGGTGGAACTGGCCTACCGCCTGCGCGCCCGCTTCCCCGGCGGCGTCTTCTGGCTGACGATGGACCCGCCCGACGGCGTCGGCTTGCGTATTGCCGAGATGGCCGGGCCGCGCTGGCTGGACCTGCCCGGCTTCGACTCGCAAGGGGCCGAGCGCAACCGCGACCGCGTGCTGGCCCTGTGGGATGAGCCGACCCCCCGCCTGCTGATCTTCGACAACCTGGAAGACCCGGCGCTCTTGCCCCAATGGAAGCCAAAAACGGGCGGCTGCCGCGTGCTGATCACCAGCCGCCGCCAGCAGTGGGGAACGGGTACAGGCGTGAAGGCGGTGGCGCTCCCGGTGCTGGACCGCGCCGCCAGCCTGGACCTGCTGCTGACCCCACGAGCGCGGGCCACCGGCCCGCCTGATGCCGCCGCCCTGCGGGCCGACCCGGCCCCCGCCACGGCTGCCGACACCCTCTGCGCCGAACTGGGCGACCTGCCCCTGGCCCTGGCCCTGGCCGCCGCCTATCTGGAAGGCTGGCTGCTGCATGAAGCCCATGCGAAGGTGCTGACCCGCTACCTGGCCCAGGTCAGGGAGCAAATGCTAGAGCATCCCTCGCTCCACGCCGGGCAACTGGAGGAGGGGCTGCCGACCGGCCATGTGCCCAGCCTCCAGGCCACCTTCGCCCTCAGCTACGACCGCCTGACCGACGCTGACCCGACCGACGCCCGCGCTCGCCGCCTGCTGCACCGCGCCGCCCACTGCGCCCCCGCGCCCCTCCCCCGCCCGCTGCTGGTGCGCCTCGCCGCCGACAAGCCCCGCGCCGACCCGACCGACGAGGCCGGGGACGCCGCCGACACCGCGCTGCGCCGCCTGGCCGCGCTGGGGCTGATCGAGACGCTGGCCGACGGCACGGCCCGCCTGCACCGCCTCCTGGCTGCCTACGCCCGCGCCCGCTCGTCTGACCCGGCAGCCGATACGCAGGCGGTGGAGGCGGCGCTGATCAGGGGGATTTATTTGCTCAACGAGGCGGGCTACCCGCTGGCCGGGGTACCCTACCTGGAGCATCTGTGGCAGGCGGCGCGGGCGGTAGAGGAGCGGGGGGATGCGGACGGCGTTCCGCTATTGAACAACCTGGCCGCGCTGCTGGACGACCAGGGGGACTACGCCGCCGCCCGCCCGCTGTTCGAGCACGCCCTGGCGATCCGCGAGCAGATACTCGATCCCAATGATCCTCTCACCGCCCTCAGCCTCAACAACCTGGCAGAGTTGCTGCGCGCGCAGGGGGACTACGCTGCCGCCCGCCCGCTGTACGAGCGCGCCCTGGCGATCCGCGAGGCGGCGCTCGGCCCCATCCACCCCGACACCGCCCGCAACCTCAACAACCTGGCGGGGCTGCTGTACGCGCAGGGGGACTACGCCGCCGCCCGCCCGCTGTACGAGCGCGCCCTGGCGATCACCGAGGCGGCGCTCGGCCCCGCCCACCCCCTCACCGCCACCAGCCTCAACAACCTGGCGGCGCTGCTGGACGACCAGGGGGACACCGGGGCAGCGCGTCCGCTGTACGAGCGCGCCCTGGCGATCCGCGAGGCGGCGCTCGGCCCCTCCCACCCCT
>JBBSAN010001065.1:0-2238 GCA_038252265.1 Chloroflexia bacterium | reverse complement strand
TTCCTGCTGTCCCAGCTCATCACCCGCGTCCCCGCCATTCAGGTAATCAACGGGCTGTTCGGCAAGGAACTGACCGCCACGCCGACGATCACGATCATCTGGTATGCGGTGCTGGCGCTAACGGCGGGGCTGTTTGAGGAGATCGGGCGCTGGCTGGGCTACCGCTGGTTTTTCCGCCGCGAGCCACGCACCTGGGCCAATGCCCTGCTCTACGGTACCGGTCATGCCGCCTGCGAGTCGATCATTCTGGTTGGGCTGGCCGTGCTGCTGGCGGCGCTCAACTATGTGATCCTGACCAACCTGCCACCCCAGACCCTCGCGGCGATGTCGGCGGCGCAGCAGGAGCAGGTCCAGGCCGCGCTCCAGCAGTTCGCCGCGCTGCAAGGTTGGGAGCCGTTGCTGGGAGCCGTGGAGCGGATCTTCTCGCTGGTCTTCCACCTGTCGGCGGCGGTACTGGTCTTGCAGGCGTTCACCCGCCGCAATAACGCCTGGCTGCTGCTGGCGATCGGCTGGCACGCGCTGACCGACTTTGGGACGGTGCTGTTCCAGTACACGGTGAAAGATCCGATCCTGACCGAGGGCGTGGTGGGGTTATTTGCGGTTGTCAGCCTGATCATCATCCTGCGCCTGCGCCCCACCGCGCCGGAAGCGGTGACGGCGGAAGCCGCCCCGCTGTTGAGCCTGGCCCCGGCAGACGGGATGGGGGCAGACACCAACGCCGGGGGCTTGAGCTTTGCCCCGGCGGGGTCCACGGACCCGATGGTGCCGCCCGCCGAGACCGTTAGCTCGCCCGCACCCGGCGAACCCGATACACCCGCGCCCACCTGATCTATGCCTGACACTCTGCCCTCGGCCACTATCGTCGTCGTCAACTACAACACGGCGGACCAGCTTCCCGGCTGCCTCCAGGCGTTGCAGGCGCTCGATTATCCCGGCGAGGTGGAGATCCTCGTCGTGGACAACGCTTCGACCGATGGCAGCGTGGCGCTCATGCGGATGCAGTTCCCCCAGGTGCGACTCCTTGCCAGCCCGGCCAACCTGGGCTTTGGGGGCGGGGCCAACCTGGGCTGGCAGGCGGCGCAGGGGGCGATCCTGGCCGTGCTGAATCCCGATGTGCGGCCCCGGCCCGATTGGCTGGCGGCGCTGGCGCGGGGGCTGGCCGACCATGCGGGGGATCGAGCGGCTATCGCCGGGGGCAAGCTCTTGTATGCCGATGGCCTGACGGTGCAGCACGCGGGCGGGGTGTTCGGCTTCCCGTTCGCCACGACCGACCACCGGGGCCGGGGCACACCCGACAGCGGGGCGTTTGATTCGGACGCCCCGGTGCCGTTCGTGACCGGCGGGGCACTGGCGATCACGCGAGCGGCTGCCGAAGCGCTGGGGTATTTCGACCCCGGCTTCTTCATGTATTTCGAGGATGTAGACTTGTGCTGGCGGGCGCGGGCGGCGGGCACCACCGTCTGGTACATCCCCGGCGCGGTGGCGACGCACCAGGAGTCGGCCTCGCTGGAGCGCGGTGGGGCGCTGTATCACGAGTATTTCCAGCGGAGCCGTTTACGCTTCGTGCTGAAGCATTATGCGCTGGCCGATCTGTTGGGAGGTTTTGCCCCCGCCGAGGCCGCCCGGCTGCGTGGCACGTTGCCCCCGCTGGACCGCGCGGCCAGCATGGCCCTCTATGCCGACCCGGCGGCGCTGCTGGGCCTGGTGCAATCGCCGGATGGACCGATCAGCCCGCCGCCCGATGGTGTAACCCCGGATGCCGGTCCCGCCGACCCCGGCCCGCTGGCGCGGCGCGAGACACTGGATCGCGCCGTGGCCGAGGTGCTGGCGCTGTGGCGGCTGAACGAACCGGCAGACGCGGCGGCGCGGGCCAGCCGCCCGGCCTGGGGGCGGGTGCGCGACGAGTGGTATGTGCCCGCCGTGCGCGGCCACCAGATCCAGTTTAACGCCGCCGTCGCCCGCGCCGTGCGCGACCTTGCCGCCCAACTGAGCGGCCTGGACGCGGCGACCCTGGCCCAATCCGCCGTGGACACCGCCGCCCTGACCCGCGAAATCGCCGCCCTGCGCGCCGAGGTCGCGGCGCTCCGCACTCAATTACAAACACGAGACACCGACGCTACTACAGGCTCCAACCCATGACACCAACCCCCAAACCCCCACCCCCCAACCCCCACCACCAAACCCCCCCGGGGTTATACCCCCAGCGCCCCGAGAATAGGCGGCGGGGCGAGCGGCGGG
>JBBSAN010001064.1:0-2239 GCA_038252265.1 Chloroflexia bacterium | reverse complement strand
GGTCGGTGACGGCGTAGTTCTGTTCCAGGAACTGAGCGGTGGCTTGCTGCCAGTAGGTGGCCCCGATCACCAGCAGCATCTGGGCGATCTCCTGGTTCAGCGCCTGCGCCGCAGCGTAGTCTTGTTGATAGTTGCGGGTGACGACCTGTCCATCACGGACGGTAATAGTCGTCTGGTTGTATCCCTCGGTGATGGTCCAGGTACTTTCGCTCTGCCTCTGGCTATTGCTGATAGCCGCTGTGGGGAAGCGGGCCTTCAGGTAGGCCATGAGCGGAGCCTCGATGTTCGTCGGGGTCAGGTACTGCCGGAGGTGGTCCTCGGCGACCTGGACCTGGGCGGTGGCGACGGCATTGCAGGCCATACGTTGCTCCTTTGCGGATCGTTCAGCTTGTCAACGGGTTGAGTCAATGGGTAAAGGCTGCGATAACGGCGGACCCCGAGCGTCAATGCACGCACTGACTGATGCTAGGCACGGATTGCTTCCCTTTCCTGGCCGGACTCCACTGCGGAGGGGCGGAGCGCGCGCTGCTGGAGCAGATCGGGCGGGGGTTCCTCCGGCAGCGCATCGAGCGTCAGGGTGCGGCGGGCCGTGCGGATGAGGTTGGGAGGCGGGGTGTCAGGAATGCCCAGGTCGCGGGCACTGCGCGGATTGTCGCCCAGGCGGACCAGCACATCGCGCGAAAGGATGGCGACCGCCTCCAGTTGTTGTTCGAGTGTGGGGATCGCGGCCTGGCGCTCCTTGCCGGGGGGAATATCCAGGAAGCCGCGCAGCTGGGTGAGCGTCTGCTCCACCTCGTCGTTCGGCGCAAACTTGAGGTATTGCTCCAACCCGGCGATCAGGTTCCGCATCTGCCCAGCGGACTTGCCGACCAGTTTCCGGTTTTCGCGCACGCTACTCAGGAGGTCGGTGCTCACCTCGTACAGCAGCCCCTGGATCTTGGCGACCGTGTCGCGCATGAATGTGGTGATCAGGGCTTCTTTCTGTTCGCGGGCGATACGGGCCATGTCCCGGCGCAGCTCGGCGGCGGCCCGCTCTTCGTCGGCGATGCGGGCGGCGGCAGCCATGTCGTCGGCTAGCAGGCTGGGCAACGGGATGAAGGCCAGCTCGACTTCAAAGTACATCGAGTCGCGGATGCGCTCGGCGCTCGGGATGGCGCGGCGGGCCTTCTCCACCTGCTCTGCAGCCCAGGCTTTGGCGCTCGGATGCCGCACGCGAAACTCGCGCTCCCGGCGGCTGTTGGCTTCGTAGGCATCCAAGGCCAGCTTGCGATGCTCGGCGAGCACCTCGGTGACAATCGCCGGGTAGTCGGTGACGATTTCATCCCGCAGCGCCAGGTAAGGGGTGCGGTACTGCTCCTCGTTGCGCGCTTTCCACTGGGGGTAGACCTCGGTGGTGAGAAAATACCCCCAATAGGTCCGCAGCGCGCAGCGGGCCAGCCACTTGCGGGCGCTGGTGTCAATGCTGCCCAGGCGGGAGAGGTAGCGACGTGGCAGCAGGAGCTTCGCCCCGTATTGCAGCCAGGCTTGACGGCGCTCGGCCTTGTCTTGCTTGGTGGTGACGAGGCCGAAATCGCTGTCTTCGGCCTCGGTCGTGCCGCCCCAGCGGCCAATATGGAGAGTGGTCAGCGCGCCGTCGCGCATCTTGGCGATCCACTCCGGTTCGATGGTCTTGAGATTGGGTTCGCCCAGGATCTCGGCCAGATTACGGCGCAGCCGCTCTAGCTCAGATTGCGAGGGCAGTTGGCTGTTGGTGGGGGTGGCGGGCGGTGGCATAGGAACTCCTTTCGCTCGTACAGAGTTGGGTAGCGGGCGATGCAGACAGCCGGCAACGGCACCGGGCGCTGCCGTGCGGTGTTGAAGAGGCTGGATGGTGTTTTGGATTAAAGGTGGGTCGGGTGCGGTGGGGAGTCAGAACCTGGTGACGGTGAAGCGGCGGCGCTGGGCAGCGCTGGCGGGCACCAGGTGGGGTCAACAGCGCGCTGATAGGCTTCCCGCATCAGCACCTGCCACTCGTCCCAGTCCACTGCTGCCTGGAGTGGGATCATGGTATCTGGTATATGGGCTGGGCCGGGTGGTCGGCACAGGGGCGGCAGGGCTTTCAAGTAGCAGATCATGGCTTCGAGCAAGCCGCCACTGCGCTCGTAGAGTAGCCCCAGCAGATTCCAAACCTGCGGGTGCTGGCTGGTCGGGAACATGGGCGCGGGCAGCGTCAGGAGCCGGGTCACACAGGCAAATGCTG
>JBBSAN010001063.1:0-2244 GCA_038252265.1 Chloroflexia bacterium | reverse complement strand
TATGCTGCCGGAATCAACGGTCACAGACTTGTTCGGCATTGTTGCAAGCAATCAGCAAATGGCCGGACTACCTGTGTTAGCCTCAGATACCACTGGAGTTATTCATGTAGATGCGATTTATGATGCTGACTTGGGCTACCCGCATCAAGTAAAGATTTATGTGGACCCTAATTCCCCCTGGCAACATTGGGATTATCTGCACCGCGTGCTGGCGGGGGATCGCGGGCTATTGGGCTTCGATCCCAGTATTACCTATGCGGTCCTCTCGCTCACGCCGCTTCCGTGAGGAGGCGCTTTACATATCATCGTCCAACACCCAGGAGTGCTACTGCGTGAGAGATTGGAGAAAGGTTCTTGCTAAACTGGTGCAGTTTCACAGGAACCCAGATCGAACGCTGTTTCCGTTGTGTATCTGCAACGCCTCTACCCCCACCGCTGAGACATGGCCCGCGAACCTTGTCTCTTCCCCCACCTTGCGCGAGTTTTACGTGCTATGCGATGGTGGGCACTTTGGCGTCAACCGCGATTGGCTTCCAGTTAGAGAACTGATTGTGACGCGGGATAAGTGGGTTGATATGCTTAGAGATGAGGGGCTACTCGATCCTCAGCGGCACCTCATGCTAGCCTATGATGCAGGCGGCGATCCTTACGTGTGGGCGGCAGACACCGATCACGTCTTCACTTACGAGCTTGATGGCGGTCGTTGGACGCTCGATACTTCCTCACTTGACCAATTTCTTGCCGCGCTCGTTAATCCGACCCAGGCCGCAGACGGTTTATGGTACGAGGCGCTCCAACAGCTTGACCGTCTCTAATCCCCCTCAGTCAACACCGTGAACCCCTCCGCCGCCAGCACTTCGCGCTGGAGCGCCAGCAGGTGCCATATGTACACCTTTGATGATGAAGCTATATACAGCCTGCTCATAGAAATCTGTAGCCGGTATGAGGTTGAACCAGATTCGTCTATCGAGGCCGAAGCGTTCTTTCGGGCGTTGCTGGCCCGCTATGCAGGTGCCGCTGATCTAGAGAGCCTGGCTGCCTGGCTTAACGACCAAATCCCGCGCTATTTCGTAGCCCTGGGCGAACGTCCCCAGTGGATACAGGGGGCGGACTGGGCCTATGCCAACGGGCAACCCATGATTTTCGCGGGGCAGATCGATTTGAATCGGGTTGAGCGGGAGAAAGTCGTACCCACCTTGTACCACGATGATACTGCTCTCTATGTGTTTGTCGGGCGTGGGGTCGCGCCGGTCGTGGTCTTGCAGCAGTATTGAGCTAATCCCCTTCAGTCAACACTGTGAACCCTTCCGCCGCCAGGACGTCGCGCTGGAGCGCCAGCAGTTGGCGGATGCCCCCGGCGGCGAGGTCGGTCAATGCGTCCATTTCGGCGCGGGTGTAGGTGCCGTGCTCGGCAGTGGCCTGGAACTCGATCAATTGGCCGTCGGCGGTCATGACCACGTTGGCATCGACTTCGGCGTGGCGGTCCTCGGCGTAGGGCAGGTCCAGCACCAGCGTTCCGTCTACCCGGCCCACGCTGACCGCCGCCACCAGCCCGCGCAACGGCGACACCCACGGCGCACCCGCCCCCGGCAACTGCCCCACGACCACCGGGCCGGGGATCAGCCCGCGCCGGTGCAGCTTGTCCAACGCCAGCACCACTGCCACCGCCGCGCCGGTAATCGCTGCCGTGCGCGTCCCTCCGTCCGCCTCGATCACGTCACAGTCAATCGTCAGCGTGATCGGTCCCAGGCGGCTGAGGTCCACCATCGCCCGCAAGGACCGACCGATCAGCCGCTGGATCTCCACGGTGCGCCCGTCCTGCTTGGCGACGGGCCGGGCGATGCGGCGGTCGCCGGACCCTGGCAGCATCCCGTACTCGGCGGTGATCCAGCCCTGGCCGGTGCCTTCCAGGAATGGCGGCACCTTCGTTTCGGCAGTCACCGCGCAGCAGACGCGGGTCTGCCCGCTTTCGATCAGCACCGACCCCGCCGGGGCGCTCTGCCAGTGCGGGGTTATCCGCACCGGACGCAAAGCGTCGGCGGCGCGGCCATCAGGACGGGTCATAGGTTGCTCCTCTGCTCATCGAAAATCATGTGATCCTTCCAATGCCAGCGTACATCCGCGATCCTGGTGTAGGGGCGACCGGCGGTCGCCCTGGTCGGGTGTCCTCGATATTGCGGATACGGATCGCTTGCGTGCCCCGGTTCCTCGGACTCCCCAACCAGGCGACCGCTGGTCGCCCCT
>JBBSAN010001062.1:0-2247 GCA_038252265.1 Chloroflexia bacterium | reverse complement strand
CGAGGGCCTGGTCAAACGACGCGGTGCTGGCGTGGCGGCGATTCCAGCCCAGGTTGGTCTCCCAGCGTAGGGCCTCAAAGGGCAGATGCACCTTCTCGAAGCCGGCCGCGCGCATCGTCCGCAGCAGATCCTCGGTTAGCAGCCGGGTTTCAAAGCCCTCGGGCGCATAGAGATTCAGGTGGTAGCTCCGGGTGATAATCTCCTCCAGGATATGCTGTAGGTGCCCCTTCAGCACCAGCGCGTTGTCCTCGTAGAACCCGAAGCGGCGGATGCCCATGGCCATCTTGGCGGCGATCTCCTCCAGCACATCGGCCGTCTCACGAGCGCGCATCTTGTTGGAGCCGCCGTTCAAGGCTCGCGCCGCGCAATAGTGGCATTCCCAGGGGCAGCCGCGGGTGGTGGTCAGCAGGGCATAGCTGGGCGTGGTCGCATAGAGGCTCAAGTCGGTCGGCAGATGGCTGGCTTCCGCGAGTTCGCCGGCGAAGATCACATCGGCGCCCAGGTGCGCCTGCGCGTGGTCGGGGGCCAGGGTCGGATAGATGCCGCCCACCAGGATGGTGGCGCGGGGGAAGGCCCGGCGGACGCGCGCCACGGCGTCGCGGGTGCTCTCCCACCAGTAGGTCATAATCGAGGTGATCCAGACCTCGTCCGGCGGCTCCAGGGCGGCCAGGCGCTGATCAAAGGCGTCCCAGGGCAGGCCAAAGTGCCAGATCCACTTGGGCACATCATCGACTGGGCGGACGACCGGGTGCCCCGCCACTCGGTGGCGGGTCTTGCGCACCTGCCCGCGGGCGTCCGTCTCCATGCAGTCCACCAGGTCGACGTGGTAACCCTTACGCCCTAGGAGCGTGGCGATCCGTAGCAGGCCCGCCGGCTGGCTCCAGCGGGCCCAATATTGGGCGTCGTAGACCGGGGGATTGATCAGCAGTGCCCGGCGATGGCCGGTTGGCCCGGAAGGGATCACTAGTTGCCCATCACGCAGCAACTCGGCGGGTGGGGGACGCTGGGTCATCGGCGACGCTCCAATACGGGCAGCCGCAAGCTGCCTTTCAGGTCGGGGTCGGGATCCCACCCGCGGCGGGCCAGACTCTCCTGCACCAGGCGAGCGGTCAGGCTCGTGCCCAGGAAGTCGAAGGTGCGCGTGCGATACTTCGCATTCAGCACGACCGTGAGGCCCATCACATCCAGGTACTCCCGATAGCTGTAGCCGTTGGCGGTGCGGAATGGGAAGAACTTGCCGTTTTGGGCGGCCAGCGGCAGGTCCGGGCAGTCCTCCGGCGGGGGCTGATAGGGCCAGAGGATCACGGATCCCAGGGCGTGCGCCGCCCGCGTGATCAGCGCGACTCGCTCGGCCAGGTCGTCGCCCCGGCGGCCCAGGCAAATCCCGGCGCTCAGGACCTCGGTCCGCATTGGGAAGCCCGCCGCGGCGCAGGCCACCGCCGCCGCGTGATATTCCTCCACCAGTTGCATCCCGGCGGCGGGCTCCGGTGCGACGGCGCGGTCATCAGCGAAGTGGATCTGGACATAGCCCGCCCGCCGCATGAGGCGGGCGAGCTCCGGGTCGGCGGCCAGCGACGCCGGCGTGATGCTGCCCAGCGCATAGAGATTGACATCGAGGTCCCGGGCGGCCAGTTCCTCCAGCACGGCCCGGTAGGCCGCCGGGAAGCGCCCCGCGATATCATGTTCGGCGAAGGCAATGTGCTGGATGCCGCGGTAGCTACCATGGGCCGCGCGGCGGGTGGCGATCTCGTCGACAATCTCCGTCGGGGTCCGCTGGCCCGCCCCGAGTGTCACATACGTAAACAGCGGTGGGGGGTCATACAGGGAGAGATCCAGCGGCCCGTCGACCACCAGGGTGGGTAAGGCGGGTAGCGGTTCGGCCCCGGACTCGGCCTGGACATGATCGGGCGTCAGTGCTGCATACGCCCCCAGCACGATGATGCGGGCCTGGGGATAAAACTGCCGCACCAGGCGTACGGTCTCGGCGGTGCCCTCCCACCAGAAGGTGGTGAAGCCCTCGATATAGACTGTATCTGGCTGCCAGCCAGCTGCATTCCAGGCGCGGAGTTGCTGGCGGACCTGGGGCACGGGCAGCCCGAAACGCCAGCGGGGCAGAACAATCGTATCCAGGGTGAGGAAGTCGATCCGCGTCCGCCGCAACGGGCCGGGGCGGGCGTATAGCAGATCCAGCAAGCGCACGTCCGCCCCGACGCGGCGGCCATAGCTGGCCAGGCGCAGCAGCCCGGT
>JBBSAN010001061.1:0-2247 GCA_038252265.1 Chloroflexia bacterium | reverse complement strand
TCGCCTGCCGGTACCGGGGCGCAGATCCTTATCCGGGGGTTGCTGCTGGTCCTGGCGCTCTATACCCTCCTTTTTATTTACCACGCGGCCCGGCTGGCCTTCGCCCCCGGCGAGGTCAACTACGCGGAATCCACCTGGCTCCTGGCCGCCTTGCGGGCACGGCATGGGCTGAGCCTCTACTTCGATTACCAGCACGCCCCCTATATCCCGATGGTCTACCCCCCGCTCATGCCCGAACTGGCCGGGCTGATCGGCGGGCTGCTGAACGCCTCCGACGCAGCGATGATCCCCCTGGCCCGGCTCGAAATTCTGGCGGCGACCCTGGCGAGCGCGGCGGCGGTGGCGGCGATCTGCCGAGGGGCGGGAACAGGGTGGACCGCCGCCGGGGTCGCGGCGCTGTTATTCCTCACCCCGGCGCACATCTTCCAGCTATGGAGCTTCGCCACGCGGGGCGATATGGTGGCCGTGGCGCTGGGATTATGGGCCGTGGCCTGTGCGCTGCGCTGGCCGCAGGGCCGGGGGCTGGTCGCTGCCGGGGCGCTGGCCGGGTTGGCCCTCGCCGCGAAACAGACGGCGCTCGCGCCGCTGGCCGCGTGCGTCTGGTGGCTGCTGCCCGCCGGGCGGCGGCGGGAGCTAGGCTGGCTGCTGGGCGGGGTGCTGGGCGCGGGGATCCTGGCGTTGGCCCCCCTCGGCCCGGACGGGTGGCGGCTGCTGGCGGAGAGCACACTGGATCTGGCGCGCCAGCCCACCGCCATCGGGGTGTTCATGGCCCGCTTCGACAACCTCATCACCCTGTTCGGGCTGCTCATCCCGGTCGCCCTGGTCGGGGCGGCACGACTGGCCCCCGGTGCGCCGCGCGGCTTGCTGCTCCGCTATGCCGCCCTCGCCGCCGGGGTGCTACTGCTCTCGGCGGGGAAGATCGGCTCGGCCAGCAGCTATTGCCTGGAACTGATCGCGGTGCTGGCCGCCCTGGCCGGGATCGCGGTCGATTGGCTGCTGACCCCCGGCGCGGTGCCCGCCGAAGCGCGGCAGGCGTTGCTGCTCCTGATCGGCGTCCCCATGCTGATCCAGACCACCACGGCACTGGTGCTGGCGCAGCAAGTACGCGATCCGGGGCCGGACGACCGCCCGCTGCGGGCGCTGGCCGAGCCGGCGCAGGGGCCGGTCTTCTCCGAAAACGGGTACATTCTGCTCCAGGGACCAGACCCGCCGCTCCTCCTGGATCCGTTCTATTTCGGGGTGCTGAATGCTCAGGGGCGCTGGGACGCCGATCCGGTGCGCCAGATGATGGCGGCGCGCCAGTTCACCGCCGTGGTGCTCACCCACCCCCTGGAAACGCCGATCAACGTGCAGGGGATCCCCCAGATCCCGGAGAGCATCTACCAGGCTATTGTGCAAAATTACGTGTTTACTGCCCAGAGCGGGCGCTACTACGTCTACCACCCCCGACCGTAGCGAGTGCGGAGTGCGGAGTGCGGAGTGTCCACCAACCATCAACCGCGCACTGCTCGCTGCTCATAAGGGACGAAGGTGGAGAAGAGATCGATCGCGGGGTTGAACGTGAAGGACAAGAGAGCGGCAGCACCGGGAGACAGGCGGCGGGCGCGGCTCAGGGACCATCCTCCACGATGTAGACGGCGAAATCGCCCTCTTTCCCCTGCAGGCGGAGGGTGTAGTGGGCGCGCAGCCAGGTCCAGCGGTCGCCCGACGGGGTGCCCGCCCACTGCGTCGCCAGGCTCGTTTCGGGCGCGACGAGGATGCGCGGTCCCGGCGTCTGCAAAAATTCGGCCAGTTGCGGCTCGTCATAGAGATAAAAGTCGCGGATCGGCCAGTGGGTGTAGTGATAGAGCGCCGGGGTGGTGCCGAAGCTCACTACATGGGGCGGCCCGGTTCGTCCGCTGGCGCGAACCGCCGCCTCGGTCAGGGCGGCGATATGCTGTTCGCTGGCCTGATACCCGGCGTGGGCGGCGATCCAATCGCGCGTCGCCCGCTGCCCCTGCCACACGCCACCAATCAGCCCCACTCCTACCACCAGCGCCACCAGTCCCGCCCCGACCTGAAGCAGGGTCCCGCCCCGCCGCCGAACGAGGGTGATCAGCCCTTCCAACGCTGTCGCCCCGCCGATACCGATCAGGATCGTCAGGGCGGGGAGAAAAGCCAGGGCGAAGCGGTGGGCCTGGTAGGGCGTGCCGCTGAAGAAGAGGACCGGCACCAGCCACCAGCTCCCCAGCAGGCCCAGCACCGCCC
>JBBSAN010001060.1:0-2255 GCA_038252265.1 Chloroflexia bacterium | reverse complement strand
CTGAAGCGGCTCGGCTTTGCGCTCGATTGGAGCCGCGAACTCGCGACGTGCGAGCCGAATTATTACGGCCACGAGCAGGCGCTATTCCTTGATCTGCTGGCGGCCGGCCTTGTCTCGGATCTCCCCCCACCCGTGGCCGGTGGGGGGGGGGGGGGGGGGGGGGGCGCGGCGGGGCCTGCGGGCGCTCGCCCAGGAGGCGCGCGGTGGGAGCCGGGCGGGCCGGCGGCGGGTCCGTGGGGTCGGGCAGCCAGGGCTGCACATAGGCCGGGGCCTGACTCGGCGCGGGCGGGCTGCTCTGCGGCACGGGAACGCGGGCGGGCTGCGCGGGGCCGGGCCGGGCGCGGCTGCCGCGTTGCACCTCTAACTCATCCGCGTCGGGGTCCGGTTGAGCCCCCCGGCTACCGGAATCGGGGCGGTTGCTGTCCATCATACCCTTCTTGTCGGCAAATCTCGTGCCATGCTTATAGGCGGCGGGTGGCTTGTGGCTCGTGGCTCGTGGCTCGTGCTGCGTATTTCTCAGCATTCAGCACTCAGCACTCGTTACTGACCACTGACCACTGATCACTGACCACTCGTCACGCCCCGCTCGCGCTGCTTCGCCGCCTGCCAGTACTGGTCCTGGGTTTCGACGGGCAGGGCGCGCATCTGGTGCCCGTCGGCGACGGCCAGGCGCTCGGCGGCGGCAAAGCGGGTGATGAACTTGCGGTTGAAGGCCCGCAGCGCCTCTTCGGGGTTGATCTTCAGCCAGCGGGCGATGTTGACCAGGGTGAAGAGGAGGTCCCCGAACTCCTCAAAGCGCTCGGCCTCCGGGGCGGCCCGCAGTTCGTCCAACTCTTCGCGCACTTTATCGTACACATCCCCGATGTTGGCCCACTCGAACCCGGCGTTCACCGCCCGCTTGGAGATTTCCAGGCTGCTTTCCAGCGCAGGCATTGTCCGGGGCACGCTCCGCAATTGCGCGGTCACTTCCAGGCCGTCGTCGGCATCCCCCGCCGCCTCCCGCTTGTCCGCTTTCTCGGCGGCTTTGATCCGGTCCCAGGCGACCAGCACGCCTTCGGCGTCCGCCACTTCGGCCTCCCCGAAGACATGGGGGTGGCGGCGGATCAGCTTGGTGACCACATGCTCGGTCACGTCGGCCAGGGTGAACTCGTCCGCCGAGACGGCCAATTGGGCGTGGAAGACGATCAAGAGCAGCAAGTCGCCCAACTCCTCGGCAAAACCGTCCAGGTCGCCGATGTCCAGCGCCTCGACCGCCTCATAGGCTTCCTCGATCAGGCTGTGCTTGAGCGACTGGTGGGTCTGCTTGCGGTCCCACGGGCAGCCGCCCGGCCCGCGCAGCCGCCCCATGACATAGAGCAGCGCGTCCAGGTCGCGCACGTTCGCCAGCGGCTCAATCGGCGGCAGGTAGACGCAGGCCAGGTGGTTGATGGCGTGGCCGCGATCCAGTTCGTGCAGGGGTACGGCGATCACCTGCTCCTGGCCCGGCACCCCGGCGGCCATGACGATCTGCACCGGATGCTCCGCCGGGTAGCGCTCCAATAGGGCCAGCTTGACCGCCCCGGCCACGCGGTCGTTGTAGACCTGGGTGACCAGCAAGGGCTTCATCGGCGTCAGCCCTTGTAAGGCGGGGAACGCTTCGGGCGGCACCGGCAAGCTGTAGGGGCTGAACAGGAACGGCTCCTCGGAGTGCGGAGTGCGGAGTGCGGAGTGCGGAGTAGAGACGGAGCCAACGCCGATCAGTTCGGTGCCGTCGAGAATTTGGAGACCGGCGGCGAGGGGGTCGAGTTCCAGGGCGGTGCAGACGGGTTCGAGGAAGCTCAGCCCGGCGACGAGGCGGACGGGCAGCGCGGCAGCGCGGGCGCGGGGCAGGATGGCCCGCACGGCGGCCTCGCCCACCAGTGGATGCCCCGGCACGGCGTAGACGACCGGGGCATCGGGCGGCGCGGCGGCAGCTAGCCGCAGTAATTCGTCGGCAATCTGGGTATAGATCGCGGCGAAGTCGGCCTCGCGCTCATAGAGATAGTCGAAGGTGTGGATCACCAGATGCGGCGGCAGGTGGTCGGCGGTCGGGTGGGTGCGCGTCCGCAGGTAGACCGTCCTGGCAGCGGTCAGCACATCGCGCGCTTCCAGCGTCACTTGCTCCCACGCTCCCGGCCCCAGGCCGACGATGATGAGCTTGGGGGTTGGGGGTTGGGGGTTGGGGGTTGGTTGTTCTTGTGTAGACGTAGACAAAGATAATTCCTGACTTTCGTATT
>JBBSAN010001059.1:0-2256 GCA_038252265.1 Chloroflexia bacterium | reverse complement strand
CGGGCCGGTCGTCGGCGTGTTGGTCGGGGTGTTGGTCGGCCCGATGGTCGGCGTGTTGGTCGGCGGGGCCGTGGGGGTGTTCGTCGGGGCCACGCCGCCGCAACTGGGGAACTTGAACGAGCCAATGCGGGTGCGCCAGTTGAACTGGCTGACGCCCGACGGGTAGTATTCGTTGGTATACCAGAAGGTGCAGCCGTCCACCGGGTCCACCGTCAGGTCGCTGTAGTCGCCCCAGCGGTTGCCGGTGGCCGATTGCGAACCGAGGCCCGCGAAGAGGACGGCCTCGCCCTGCGCCAGCGTCCCCGCCGCGTCGGTGGGCAGGCGGCCCGCATAGCGCAACGAGGGGAAGACCGTGCTGCTGGAGGCGCTGTAGCCGATGGCGATATCGCCGCTCTGGTCCAGGGCGGCGCTGCCCATCCAGCGGTGGGTGGCGTCGGGGGCATAGCTCCCCTGCTGGAAGATGCTCGGCGTGGTGCTGGGATTGCGGATTTCATACCAGCGGATGCCGGCCTGCCCGCCGCCCACGTCTACGGTATAGTTCGTCACCATCGCCTCATGATCGCCGAAATTGCGGTAGGAGAGGCGGAACATGGGGCGGTCGGCAATGGCGTCCAGCTTGGTCGTCGTGCTGGGCTGCGGGATGCAGTTGCGCGTGGTAGTGCAAAGCTGGGTGAAGCCTGCCACGGCCAGGTTGGCGTTGTTGGTGAAGCTGGAATTGGCCGGGGTGGTCCAATCCACGTGGAAGCGGTAGAGCGGCATCGGGTTGCCGAAGCCGACGAACGGCTCCGCCGCCCCGGCAGGCGGTGCGGTCGCGCCGTCCAGGTCGGCGGGCATGATCGGGTCCAGCCCGCTGCCCAGCGGGGCGCTGGTAGACTGGAAGGTCGCAGGCTGCCCGGCGAGCATCTTGGTCCGGTCGAACACGAACGGCTGCGGCCCCAGGAAGGCCGTGCCCGCCGCGTTGAAGACGTTATCGCTCATATAATAACCATCCGGCCAGACGCCGAGGTGCGGATAGTCATAGAAATTGCTGCCGAGATGGAAGCCGTAGCGGTTATAGGAGCCGGTCGCGTCGCCGGTGGTCGAGATGGCGATGCACTCGTCGGTGATGGTGCTGCCCCCGGCGAACTGGGAGATCAGCCAGCGGTCGGCCAACTGGTCGTAGAGCAGCACCGGATCGCCTGCCCCGGCGTTACAGGGGGCGGCGAATCCCGACCAGATCGTGTTGATGGCGACGGGGCCGAGCACCGACGCGCCAGTGGACTTATTAAAGACCTGATAGCCCTCGTTGACGCTCTGGACATACTGGGTCGCGCCTACTTCACCGTTGGTATCGGGCGGCGCACAGTTGCAGATGACCCCCGGAAAGCCGATGCCGTCAAAACTCGAGAGCGGCCCGGGCATGGACGGGGCGGCGGATCCGAGCGCACCGAAAGTGCGCTGCACGACCGGGTCTGAGGCGTCTTTAAAAGAGGGGTTGCGGACGGGCGGGTTCTCGTTCTCGGCGTTGCGGGGGCGGAGCGTCATCGGCACATTCTGGAGGTCGCGCAAGGGCGGGGAGACATCGTTCGCGTAGGACGCGCCGACGACGATCTTCTCGTTGCCCGGTGCGGCGACGGGGCCGGGCGCGGTGGAGTCGGTCGCCCCGCCGCGCGGGAACCCGTATGCGCCGAGCAGGGCATGGCCGGTCGGCGGTGGGCTATTGCGAAGCTGGCTCCCGGCCAGGGCCAGAACGAGCAGTAACAGGCTGAACATCCCGGCTCTCAAGAGAGCATTCGTTTTTCCCCAACTGGACATCGGTGCTTCTCCTTCCTGAAAGACAAAACCAAACGAGTAATCGCTGCGCCCTAGTGCGGGAACCAAACCGGACGCTGCCGGTGAGGTGGTTTAGAGTTGCACCGATTATAACCCGCCGGTGAAGAATGTTCAATAGCCTGATACACCGATTTAGAAAAAAAGAAAATATTCTCTCCACTCTACCCGGCCTCGGCGGTTCCCTGGCAGGGCATCCGCCAGACGCGAGGGCACCCACAGCCGGGACGATGCACCAGCCCTGGGGCTGCCCGGCTATAGATTGACCGCGTGCCGCATATTCTTTATAATGGGATGCGGTCAGTACCGGACCCGCTAAGATCGAACTGGGATTGGAGTAGAATTTTACGTGCGTAGTATGACCTGGCGACGCGCCATCCGTCTCACCTGCGGGCTAGGCCACCCCACAAGCATTATCGCCCGCGGCGGGGGGGGGAATCTCGCCTG
>JBBSAN010001058.1:0-2258 GCA_038252265.1 Chloroflexia bacterium | reverse complement strand
TGCTGATCAACGAATTGCACAGCGTGACCAAAGAGGTGGTGGAAGCGGCCCGTGAAGGCCTGGTCATTGGGGGGCTGTAGAGCAGCAGGGAGTGCCAAATAGCGATCAAGATTCAGTGCCACATAATTCTGAACTTAACACGGAACCTCCCCTGCTGCGGCCCACGGATACACCTTGTGTCCGTCCGCTGTGCCTGTGTCGGCTGTCACTGGGCACAGATGGTGCTGCTGCTTACGCGAAATGCGGTAAGATATGGCGCGCCCAAGCCCAGGCGAGAAACCCTCCCACCACGCCGCCCGCAATGACATACGGGGCCCCGTACAGTTGGACATAGAACCCCACCAGCTGGGCGATCACCTCGAGGGGATTGCCCCGCAGCGTGATCGTCGCCAAGCGCCTGGCGAACATGGTGTCCACAAGCCCCGCCGCGAGCGCCGGTACCAGCAATCCTGCGGCGGCCACCACCACGAACTGGAGCAGATTAGTCACCCACTGGCGCAGGACCGCGAGGCCCACCAGCGCCACCGCAGCGGTCAGCGGGGCGGTGGCGAACGCCGCGGTGGCGAGGACGCTGGCATCGTCCAGCGTCGACTGCACCGGATTGCCGACCACGCCCGCCGCCAGACTGACCGCTTTCACGAGTAGCACCGGTCCGGCCAGCGACGGGGCCACCAGGGCGAGGGCGACCCACCCCATCACGTTGCTGATGGTGGCGACCTCGTCCCGCCAGGACGGGCGCGCCGGGCGGCGCGGCGGCCTGGAAGCGGCGCGATCGCGACCGGGCGGCTGCTGCTCGGCCATCGTCCGACCTCCCCGACTGTGTGCGGCTAGCTATCCTGGGGGCTAGTATAGCCCATGGGCCAGCCGTTTGCCAAGGGGTCGCCATACATGCGCTAGTATAATGATGGTTGGAGGATTGGCAGGCGAGGGCCCCCAGGGCCAGGAACTCATAGTCCGACCAATCGGGCGGCCCCACCGGGACCAACAGCTTCGCCGGTGGAGCGCCCGACGGTACCTCAGCCCTGGGAAGCCTGCTGCGGGCGCAGCGCGCGGTAGCCAGCGAAGACGATCTGCTTGCCAGTTACAGACACCACGGCAATATAGAGCACGGTCCACAGGGTCTCTTCGTTGAAGGGGGTCTGCCCCTGGGCCACCACGACGCTATAGCAGACCAGCACCAGTACGAACGGCAGCACCACACTGACCGCGCTCTTGGTGTTCTCGCTGGGGGCAGCGTGGCGGTACTCAGCCAGGAAAGCCCAGAGCAGGCCGGTCAGGAACGCGGCCACCGCACCGACGGCGGCCCCGCTGGTGGTCAGCAGGATCCTCAGGTCATGGAACGTGATTGGGGGTTGCATTGATTCTCTCCTTCTATGTAGAGAGAGCCCAGGCACCCGGGCCACCGGCGCTATGCGTAATGTGCAATGCGCGCTACATTAATCATTTCACGAGAAATGTTTGGACGCTCCCCTCGTATAATGGAACTAATCGGATGCGAGAAGCGGGTGAGATCGTCTCTCCCCGTGCGGCCTGGACCGCGTAGGGGAGATTGATCCCCCGCTTCTACGGTCCGGGTCTAATCTGCACCGTATCGTGTGGCCCTGACCACGGATTGCGAGGCTAGATCGCCCCGGATTGGCGCACCCCGTCGCCTACGTCCTTACATATGCTCCGGCACCCCGTGCTAGAAAGGTTACCCCATGTCAGCCGATACTCCGACCTATCAACTCTTCGTCGGCGTCGATATTGCCGCCAAGACGGCCAGCATCGCCTGGCGCGGCCCCACCCTCCCGGATCGCCGCCCCTTCACCATTGACCAAACGCCCACCGGCTTCGCCCATCTGGTGCGCCAGCTCCAGACGACCCAGCTTCCCCCGGCCGCCACCTTAGTCGTGCTGGAAGCGACCGGCACCTACTGGATGCGTTTAGCCAGTCATCTGTACAGTGCGGGCTATGCGGTTAGTGTCATTAATCCCAAGCAAGCCCACGATTTCGCCAAGGCGACCTTACGCCGAGCCAAGACCGATGAATTGGATGCCCAACTCCTCGCGGCCCTGGCCGCCCAATTGCAGCCGCCCCGCTGGACCCCACCCCCGGCGATCTACCACGAATTGCAGCAACGCTTGGCCCAACGGGATGGGCTGCTCACCATTCGCACCCAGCTCACCAATCAACTCCATGCGCTGCGGCACGAACAGGTGGTGATCGCCAGCGTCGCCGCCCGTCAACAAGAACTCATCACCCGGCTCGATCATGAG
>JBBSAN010001057.1:0-2260 GCA_038252265.1 Chloroflexia bacterium | reverse complement strand
CGCGGGCTGAAGGGCTTGGTCAGGTAATCGTCCGCGCCCACGGAGAGGCCGATGATCTTGTCGATCTCCTCGGCGCGAGCGGTGAGCAGGATCACGTAGGCGTTAGAGAACTGCCGGAGTTGGCGGCAGACCTCGACCCCATCGAGACCGGGGAGCATCACATCCAGCACAACCAGGTCCGGGTGCTCGCGGCGGGCGCTGTCCAGGGCGGCGGGGCCATCGGCTGCGGTCAACACCTCGTACTGTTCCACTTCCAGGTAGCTCCGTACGATTTCTACCTGGGCCGGTTCATCGTCGACGACAAGAACCCGGAGCCGGTGGCCGGGTTGTGCCGCGTTCCATTGTTGGCCCTGGGTCGTCAATGTAACCATTCCTCCTACGAGTCATTGGCGGGCTGCCTGGCCCGATCTCATGGTATATCACGCGCTGAAGAGGCGCATAGTGAATCGAACAGGGCGGCGGGACCACTAGCCCGGCGGGCGGCTGCGGCAGCCGCCCACGCGGCCTTCGGTCCCGGCTAGGCCGGACCCCCGGCGGGACTCACCGGGGGCACCGGGGGCGTCGCCTCCGGTTGATCCAGCACCCCCTCCACCCGCTTAAGCAGCACCGCATTCACCGCGACGATGATCGAGGAGAGCGACATGAGTAGCGCCGACCACTCGGGCCGCAGCATGATCCCGAACGCCGGGTAGAGCACCCCCGCTGCCACCGGGATCGCCAGCACATTATACACCGCGGCCAGCCCAGATTCTGCTTCATCTTGCGCACCGTCACCTGGGACAGGGTGAGGGCGCGCAGGATGTCGAGCGGATCGCTCTTCATCAACACCACCTTCGCCGTCGCAATCGCCACATCGGTCCCCGTGCCGATGGGCCGATGTCGGCCTGGGCCAGCGCGGGCGCATCGTTGACCCCATCGCCGACCATCGCCACCCGCTTGCCCTCGCCCTGCAATTGCTGCACGTAGCAGGCTTTGTCGGCGGGCAGCACCTCGGCAAACACGCGGGTGATGCCCAGTTGGGCGACCACAGCGGCGGCGGTGCGCTGGTTATCCCCGGTGATCATGACCGTTTCGATGCCCCGGGCCTGTAGCCCCTGGATGGCCGCCCGTGCCGTCGGCTTGATCGGGTCGTGCCACCGCCAGCAGCCCCGCCGCCCGGCCATCCAGCGCGGCGAACATCGGCGTCTTGCCGGCGGCGGCCAGCGCCGCAGCGGGCGCTTCCAGCACCGATTGACAAGGAGAAGCGTCAGCCAGATGTCTGCTAACTTATATTCAGAAGGGTACGCTTTAGTCGACGGCATCGGCCGCCAGGCCGCAGCTCAGCCCCCCGGAATGAAATGGTCTTTCACCGGGGAACTGCGGCTCCGATCCAGGCAAACCGTCAATTCCTGCGCAAGGATTTTCACGTGGGGTTTTACGAGCAGCGCAACGTGATTGGCCTGGATGGTATGGACCTCCACCCCATTCTCAGCCAAAATTCCCCAGCCCATCGTGGGGTCCACTGTCCGATCACTCTGTTTTGAATGTACAGCGCGGAATAGGACGATTCGGCCTTGATACGGCTCTGCAGCATATCGGTGGACAAGTCGCCCGTGTTCCCTTACCTTTTCCAGGATCTTTCGTACAGCCGGCATCTCGATCAGCAGCAGACTGGTTTCTCGAGACACCGTACTGGCTACTTCTGCTTCCCCGAGCAAGCGAGTACGCCAGTTGTCCAATCCGGCCCAACCTAGCAGGTCGACAACGTTTGGCTTCTCGCTTGACCGCGTTCCTTGCCGTTTTGCAGAGGTTGTCAACAGAAAGAGGCCGCTGCGGATATAACTGGCAATCGGTAAAACGGCCGATCCCACTCCCTGGATTCGTTTGGGTAATGTCTGGACCCACAACGCGCTCCGTTTTAACCGGTCAATGGGAGAGATCTGGGGCCGGAATGCCTTGGCAGGAGTTGGCGCGCTCGTGTCTAGCATGATCAGAAGGGCAACCAATTGACCTTGTCTGGAGAGTTGTTGGGCCATCTCGTAGGCCACCACGCCGCCAACAGACCATCCTAAGAGATGGTATGGGCCTTCGGGCTGGACAGTTTTGAGCTCCTTCAGATAAGCAGTGGCCATGGCCTCGATACTTTTCAGAGTAGCTTGAGCGTCGTACAGGCTTGGATCCTGGATCCCATACAAGGGCTGATCTTTGCCCAGGTAGCGGGCGGTCCAGCCCAGCAGGGCCTTGCGTTCGGGCGCGCCTGCGGCAAGACCCTCAAAGTTTT
>JBBSAN010001056.1:0-2274 GCA_038252265.1 Chloroflexia bacterium | reverse complement strand
GCACAGCGCCCCGATCATCCTCCTCACCGCCCGGCCCGACGAGTCGGACAAGGTTGCGGGCCTGGAACTGGGCGCGGACGACTATGTGACCAAGCCGTTCAGCATGAAAGAGCTGCTGGCCCGCATTCGCGCCGTGCTGCGCCGCGCCGCTCCCGCCCCCATCCCCGGCGGAGAGGTCGTCCGCGTGGGCGATCTGGTACTGGACCGCAGCACCCGCAGCGTGTTGCTGGGCGGTGAGCCGGTCGCCCTCACTCCCTCAGAGTTCGAGTTGCTGGCGATCCTGATGGCCGCGCCGGGCCGCGTCTTTTCCCGCCAGTTCCTGCTCGAACGGCTCCAGGGCAACAGCTACGAAGGGGTCGAACGCACGGTGGACGTGCATATCCGCAATCTTCGCAAGAAGATCGAGCCGGACCCGACCCAGCCACGCACGATCGAAACCGTGTTCGGGGTCGGCTATCGCTGCCGCCCGGCGGACGGCTGAGGTAGGGGGCAGGAATGCGGTCACTGGCGGCCAAACTGATGCTGGCGTTCCTCGTGGCGAGCATCGCCGGGATCGTGCTGGCCGCGATCTTCATCCGCCAGTTCGTCGCCCAGCAGTTCAACGACGTGGTGCTCGCCCAGCACCGCACCGCCTTTATTACCCAGGCCAGCATCTATTACATGGAGCACCATACCTGGGACGGTGTCGGCCCGTGGCTCCATGATCACCCCCCCGAAGACGCGCCGAGCGGCCCCGGCCCCGGTGGCGGCGGGGGAAACCCCCCCGCTCCCCGCGCCAGCGGGTTCGCGCTGCTGGACCTGAGCGGCAAGGTGATGATCCCTTTCAATCGCTATCTGCGGGATAGCATCATCCCGCCCGCCGACCGGGCAGGTGGGACCCCGGTGACGCTCAATGGGCAGCCCGTCGGCACGGTGCTGACCGTCGAATTGATCACCCCTGACCCCGCCGTGGCCCAATACCTGGGCCAGACCGATGGGGCACTGATCGCGGCGGCGCTGATCGGCATCGGGCTGGCCCTGCTGATCGGCGGGCTGATGGCCCGGCGGATCACCCGCCCGGTGCGCGAATTGACCGAAGCCACGACCCGCATCGCGGCGGGCGACCTGGGGCGGCCCGTGCCGGTGCGCTCCCACGACGAGTTGGGCACGCTTGCCCTCCAGTTCAACCGCATGAGCGCCGACCTGGAACGGGCCACCCAGTTACGCCGCCAGATGACCGCCGACATCGCCCACGACCTGCGGACCCCTCTGACCGTCATCGCGGGCTACCTGGAAGCCATGCACGACGAGGTGCTCAAGCCCACCCCGGAGCGCTTCGCCACCCTCTACGACGAGACGCAACTCCTGCTCCATCTGGTCGATGACCTGCACACCCTGGCCCTGGCCGACGCGGGCGAACTGCGCCTGACCCGCCAGCCCATCGCCCCCCGCCTCCTGGTCGAGCGCATCGCCGCCGCCCACCAGCACGCCGCCACCCAGCACGGCGTGGCCCTTGCCGTCCAGGCCGAGGAGCCGCTGCCCGCCATCGCCGTAGACCCCGAATGGATGATCCGCGTCCTGACCAATCTGGTTGGGAACGCCCTCCGCCACACTCCGGCGGGCGGGCAAATCACCCTCACCGTCCGCGCCGTCCTCGCGCAGGTGCAACTGATCGTCGCCGACACCGGCAGCGGCATCCCCCCCGAACACCTGCCCCACCTCTTCGAGCGCTTCTATCGCGCCGACCCCGCCCGCCAGGCCACGACCGGGGGGTCCGGCCTCGGCCTCGCCATCGTCAAATCTCTGGTCGAAGCCCACGGCGGCCAGGTCGCCGTCGCCAGCACCCCCGGCCTCGGCACCGCCTTCACCATCACTCTCCCCTGCGGCTGAGCCACCCGCTACGGGCAGGGCGCGGCCACCGAGGCGGTGCCGCTGCCGGATCGTTTCTGGAGGTAGCGCTACCATGGCCGGACGACATTGCGCCCGGCCTTTGTCTTTGTTGGAGGGGCGGCGGCATCGCCGCCGCCCCAGATAGCACGCCAGGGTTAGCGGCGGGCGGCGGCTCCCAGTGCTGGGGTGGCACAGTTGGGGAAGAAGGCGGACGCCGCGATTTTACTGATTTGTCCACGGGTCGCATTGTTGTTCGGGCGGAAGTACGAGCGGTTGGTCGGCGCGATGCAGGGTTCGCCGGTGCCACCGCACGGATAGCCGCCAACGACACCCCGGCTGGCGACACGCTCCACATAGAGGTAGAAGGTGCTGCCGACCGCTACATCCTGGAACGTCTGACCCGTC
>JBBSAN010001055.1:0-2276 GCA_038252265.1 Chloroflexia bacterium | reverse complement strand
CGGTATAGGTGCTCTCCGCCGTTCGGGCCAGGATCGCCGCCAATGGTGCGCGGCCCTGCCCGCCCAGCGCGATGTAGGCAGCTAATGGTAAGGTATCATCCCGCACCTGCGGCCAGAGTTGCTGTAACGCCACTTGCAGCAACGGCAGGCTACCCGGCTCGCCCACCGCGTCGCGGCCACCAGCCGCTCGATCAGCGCCGGGTCGAGCGTGACCCCCACCGCGTTCGCGGGGTCGCGGATCACCTGGTCCAGTTGCGCACGTCCCAGCGGAGCCAGTTCCAACCGGTGAGGGGGTATCAGCGGCCAGAGGGGACAGCTCATCAGGTCGGCATAAAAATCGGCTCGGACGGTCAGCACCACCCGGCACGCGGGTTGCGCGATCAACTCATCGAGCAGGGTAAAGAACTGCTCACGCGGGGCCTGTTTTTTGGCTCCTCGTTGGTGAGCGCGAACACCTCCTCAAACTGGTCCACAAAGAGGAGCACGCGTGCTCCCTCGGGCAAGGTCTGCTGGTAGTTCCGCAGCAGGTCGCCCAACGGCTGCGGAGCGTCCGCTTCACCTCCCAACTTACTGATCAACCGAGCAGCAGGTGCTTCGCCGGGGCGCATATCAACGACCGCCCAAGCACCTACGGGCACCCCCTCCTGCAACGTAGGCAGCACCCCGGCTTTGACCAGGGAAGATTTCCCCGTCCCCGACGGCCCGATGACGACAAGTAAGGGTTGCTCCCGCAGGTGGTCTACCGCCCGTTCGATCTCCACCTTGCGGCCAAAGAAGAACTGTTTTTGGGTTCTTTGAGGATTTGTGTGAAGCGCCACTTGAAGAGCAAGGGCCACTTGGGTACGATGGGGCGTGAAACCCGACCCTGCTCACTCAAGGAGGCCCTCATGATGGATAGTATACCCGTGGATCATTGGTCGGTCAACGCTGGCGATCCCGCCGCCCTGACGCGCCTGCTGGCCCTGCCAGAACTGGTCGTGACCCCGGTGGAGGATGCGGCTTGGCTGGGGCGCGTGGTGCTCCAATGTACGCTGGTCGCCACGAGTGCCTGCTGCCCCACCTGTGGGCAGTCCTCGACCCACCTCCATCAAGTCGGGCGGCGCACCGTACGCGACCTGGCTTGGGCCGGGCACCCCTGTTATCTGGAGTTTCCGGCCCGCCGCTTCGCCTGTGCCCGCTGCGGGGTGCCCTTCACCGAACGCTTGGACGCTATCGCCCCCTACGCCCGCCTGACCCAGCGCTATACCGCCGCCCTGGTCGCCCAATGCCGCAGCACGCCGCTCCTGACCGTGGCCCGCCGCGAAGCCCTCGGCTATAAAGCCAGCCGTCGAGGGCTGTTTCTATCGCCCCGCCCCCGCCGCCCCCGAAGCGCCCCCGCTGGGCCTGGTCCGGCGGTTGGGCCTGGATGAGATCGCGCTCAAGAAGGGCCAGCAGTATGTCCTGGTCGTCTCGGATCTGGACACCAAGCGTGTGGTGACCCTGCTGCCCGCGCGCACCTAGGCCGCGTTGAGTGCCTATTTTGCCACCTGGACCCCCGAGCAACGGGCGGCCGTGACCGATGTGGCGGTGGACTTGGGGGAACCCTATCATCTCGCGGTGCGGGCGTGCTTGCCTAATGCGCGCTGCACCGCCGACCGCTTTCATGGGATGAAGAACCTCAATGAACGACTGACGGAGGCCCGCCGGGGGCTGCAACGTGCCGTACCAGCGGCGGAGCGGGCGGCGCTCAAAGGCTGTCGGTGGGTGGGGGTCAAGAACCAAGCGGACCTCACGGCGGACGAACGCGCGCAGTTGGCGGCGATCTACACCGCCGTGCCGGCGCTGGGGCGGGCGCATGCGTTGAAAGAAGAGTTCCGCACGATCTTTGAGGCGGGAGGCGACCGGACGACGGCCAGTGCGCGCTTGCAGAGGTGGATCAGCGCGGTGGAACAGACCGGGGAAGCGCAGTTGGGCAAGTTTGTGGGCACGCTGCGCCACTGGTGGGAGGCGATCCTGAACTACTTTCCGCAGCGTTTGAGCAGTGGGTTTGTGGAAGGCCTGAACAACAAGCTCAAACTGATCAAGCGGCGGGGGTTTGGCTTTCGCAATTTCGACCACTTTCGCCTCCGCGTGCTGGTGGAATGTGCTGGCACCCCGTGATCACACAAATCCTCAAAGTAAGGTGACCCCTTTTGTCAATACAGCGAAAGGGCAGTTTGTTAAGTGAGATCGCTCTCACGACACCGGGATTGAAATCGAAATCGAAATCGAAATCGAAATCGAAACGTGTTAGCTCG
>JBBSAN010001054.1:0-2277 GCA_038252265.1 Chloroflexia bacterium | reverse complement strand
CGGCTGTAGGATATGGCTCGGCCCATTGATGGTCGGGTATCCCCGATGCCTGAGACACCCGACCATCAATGGGCAGAGCCATATCCTACAATGAGCCGCGACGGTAGGGAGAGATCGCTTTATTATCGGACAGCAGTCGTTCAGTCATTACGCCACACTCTACTGATCTATACAGCACATACAAAAGGGGCACGGCAAGCTTGCCGTGCCCCTCTTATTACTGATCACTGATCACTGACCACTGACCACTGACCACTGACCACTCGTCAGTGCGTGATCGCCAGCGACTGCACTGCTGAAACGATGTGCGAGGCACTGATCCCGGCGGCATCGAGCAGTTGATCGGGGGTGCCGGAGCCGGGCATACCATGCACGGCCAGGTGGACCAGTTGCAGCGGGGGCGGTTCGCCGCCGTCGGGCGAGATCGTGAACGCCTCCAGCACGGCCCCACCCAGGCCGCCCTCCGGCCAGTGGTCTTCGACCACCACGAAGCGGCCCTCGGTGGCCCGCGCTGCCGCGAACAGCGTCGCCTGATCCACCGGCTTGACCGAGTAGAGGTCGATCAGCCGCACCGCAATTCCCTCTTGCTTTAACTGGTCGCACGCCTTGATCGCTTCGTGGAGGGTGATCCCGGCGGCGAT
This sequence comes from Chloroflexia bacterium, assembly GCA_038252265.1. Lineage (GTDB taxonomy): Bacteria > Chloroflexota > Chloroflexia > QHBQ01 > JAICKM01 > JBBSAN01. The sequence continues at coordinate 1,636 of JBBSAN010001054.1, read as the reverse complement.
GACGGTGACATGGTCGTCCTCCGACTGGCGAAGGACCTTGCTGCCGCCGATGGGGAACGGCTCATCGGGGCTGTAGAGCACGGGGGTCACGGCGCGGGTGCTGCGCAGATAGCTGATGCCGGGCAGGTCGGCCATCGCGGCCACCAGTTGGGCGGTCTGGTTGGGGTCGCTGGGGTAGAGCACGGTGCTGCCGTGGACGGCGCGTAGCATCGCCAGGTCTTCCAGCGCCATCTGTGACGGCCCGTCCTCGCCAATGGACACCCCGGCGTGCGAACCGCACAGGCGCAGGTTGGCCTGCGAGATCGCCGCCATGCGGATGAAGTCGTAGGCGCGGCTGAGGAAGGCGGCGAAGGTGGAGGCGAACGGCACATAATGGCGCACGCTCATGCCCACCGCCGCCGCGATCATTTGCTGCTCGGCGATGAACATCTCGAAAAAGTGATCTTGCTCCACCGTCTTGAATTCGTCGGAATGGGTGGAGTTGCTTACCTCGGCATCCAGCACCACCACATCGGGCCGCGCCGCCAGCGCCGCCAAGGCATCGCCATAGGCTTTGCGGGTCGCCAGCTTGGTGCCCAGTTCATAGCGGGGCAGCTTCACGCTGGAATTGTCGCCCTTGGGGTGCGGGGCCGGGCTGGAGTCGGGCTTGGCGACCTGGATGGTGATGTGGCGTTCGCCGCCTAGCTCGGCAATCGCCTTCTGGGCCTCGTCGGCGTTGAGCGTCTTGCCGTGCCAGCCCGGCTTGTTCGCCAGGAACGACACGCCGCGCCCCTTCTCGGTCTTGGCGACGATAAAGACCGGCTTGTTCATGCTCGGATCAGTCGCCTCAGCAAAGGCGCGGTCGATCTCGTCAATGTTGTGGCCGTCGATCTCGATGACGTGGCAGCCAAAGGCGGTAGCGCGGGCGGCATAGGCGGCACTGTCCCAGCCCAGGTCGGTTTCGCCGCGCTGGCCCAGGCGGTTCATGTCGAGGATGGCGACCAGGTTGCTCAGCCCGTAGTAGCGGGCATGGTCCAGCGCCTCCCACATCGAGCCTTCGGCCATCTCGCTGTCGCCGCACAGGACCCAGACGTGATACGGCAGCTTGTCGAGGTACTTGCCCGCCAGCGCCACGCCGACGCCAATGGGGAGACCCTGCCCCAGCGAGCCGGTCGCCACGTCCACCCAGGGAATGAGCGGGGTTGGGTGCCCCTGGTAAGGGCTGCCGAATTTGCGGAAGCTCAGCAGATCGGCATCGCTGATCACCCCGGCGGCGCGATACATCGAGTACAGCAGCGGTGAGGCGTGCCCTTTAGAGAAGATCAGGTGGTCGTTGGCCGGGTTCTCGGGGTGGTCAAAATCATAATGCAGGTACTTGGTCATCAGCACGGCCATCAGGTCCGCCGCCGACATCGACGAGGTGGGATGGCCCGACCCGGCAGCCGTGCTGGATCGGATACTGTCCACACGGAGCTGCTGGGCCAGTTCAAACAGTTGATTGGTGTCCGACATATAAAACCCTCCTTAACGGGTAAACAATTCAAAAATAAACGCACCTGCCACGCCGGTCGTGGACGCTGCGATGCGCTCCTCCTGAACAAGTGGATGGTCTACTCGCCTACGCAGCAAGAATCAGGCCCACGAGGACGGAGTGCGG
>JBBSAN010001053.1:0-2287 GCA_038252265.1 Chloroflexia bacterium | reverse complement strand
GCCAGACTCTCGGCGTACAGTGCCTGTGCCGCTGCGTAGTCCCCCTGCCGCCCGGCCACATTGCCCAGGTTGTGGAACGCCAGCGCCCGCACCCCCGGCGCACCTGCCGCTGTCGCCTGCTCCCCGGCCCTGGTCAAGACCTCCCGCGCCGCCCCGTACTCGCCCTGTAACCAGTAGATCCACCCACGGTCGGCCAGTGCCCGCGCTTCGCCTGCCCCGTCGCCCAGCGCGGCGTACTCCCCCTGTGCCGTCTCCAGCCAGCCTTTCGCTTCGTCGTAGGTCCCCTGCCGTCCGCGCACTTCGCCCAGCCCCCGCGCCGCCGCCGCCCGCACGGCCCCCGGTGCCCCCGCCACCTCCCGCGCCGCTACGTAGTCCGCGCCCGCCTCGGCCCACACTCCCAGCACCACCCGCGCCTCCCCCCGCGCCACCAGCACCGCCCCGCGCGCCGGGTCATCGGTGTCCAGCCGCTCCAGCAGCGCGCTGTAGTGCTCCGCCGCCGCCGCGAACGCACCCCCCGCCGCCGCCGTGTCCCCGGCCTGCCGCAGGTACTCCCGCGCCTTCCTCCTGTTGCTGCTGCGCCCGTAGTGGTAGGCCAGCAGATCCACCGCCGCCGCCCCTGCCGCCTCCAACCAGGCCGCGAACTGCCCGTGCAATCCCGCCCGCACGGCCCCCGGCAGCGTACCGTAGGTCACCTCGTGCGTGACCGCATGTTTGAAGCGGTATACTGGCTCCACCCCCTCTGGTAACACCAACTCTGCCGCCGCCAGCGCCCCCAGGTCATCCATGACCCGCGCCACCGCTCCCAGGCCGGGATGCACCCCCCATAAGTGGGTCACAGGGAAGCGGGCACCGACCACACTGCCCACCTTGAGCACCTGGCGGGCGGGTTCGGTGAGCTGGTCGAGGCGCGCCAGCAGGAGGCTTTGCAGGCTGGTCGGCCAGGCCAGCCGCGCCCGTGCCGCCGCGTCTGCCAGATCCAGGCCTTGCTCCCGCGCATAGGCCACCAGCTCCTCCAGGTAGAACGGGTTGCCCGCCGCCCGCGCCACCAGGGCGGCGATCCACTCCCCCGGCGGGATCGGCCCCCCCTGGTCGGCCAGCCGCGCCCCGACGAGCGCCGCTGCGTCGTCGTCCGCCAGCCCGCCCAGGTGCAGCGCCGTGAAATGCGGCAAGGCCTCGACCCGCACGGCCTGTAAGTGTTCCAGTTGGGGCGGGCGGTAGGCCAGCAGCACCGCCACGGGTGCCGCCGGGATGGCCCGCGCCACCGCCTCCAGCAACTCGTGCGAGAGCGCGTCCAACCAGTGGGCGTCCTCCAGTACGAGCAGCACGGGCTTTGCCGCCGCCCGCGCCCGCAGACAGTCAATCAACAGCGCCACGCGTGACTCAGTGCGCAGCGCTGGCTCCATACTCGCCGTGAGGTCGGTTTCGGGCAGGGCCAGCCCCAGCGCCGGTCCCAGCAGCGACAGGCGCGGCAACAGTGCCGGGGCGATCGCGGCCAGCCGGTCCTCCAGTTCGAGGGCCTGCTCGGCGGGAGTGCCGGTCGGGTCCAGGTCGAAGAAGGTCCGCCAGACGCTCTGCCAGGCCAAATAAGGGGTGGCAACGCCATAGCTGGTAGCTGCCCCCTGGTAGATCGCCCAGCCGTCCGCTGCCGCCTCGCGCAGCACCGCCCCCACCAGCCGCGATTTGCCCAGCCCGGCCTCGCCAATGAGGCCCACCACCTGCCCCTGCCCGGCGCGCGCCCGCGCCAATGTCGCCTGCACGCGGGACAGTTCGGCGGCCCGTCCGACCAACGGGGCCACCCCGCCCGCCGTCGTATCGGTGGGGGCCGCGCCGATCAGCCCGTAGACCGCTACGGGCGCGGCCTCGCCCTTGACCAGCAGCGGCGGCAGGGCCGTCCAGGCAAAGCGTGGTCCCGCCACCCGGCGCACGGCGCGCGTCGCCAGGATGCTGCCCGGCCCCGCTGCCTCCATCAGCCGGGCGGCCAGGTTCACGCAGGTGCCCAGCGCCCCATAGGTGGCACTGGCTGGGCTGCCGGAGGGACCCGCGTAGACTGGCCCGCTTGCCAGGCCGATCTGCACGCCTGGATAATGGCGGCGGCGGTGACGGCTCGGTGGCCGTCGTCGACGGGGAACCAGGCGGTGGCGGCATCTTAACAGAAAGGAGCAAATCTACGGGTCAAGCCGCGAATTTCGCAGCTTGACCCGATGGGCTACTGTAGTATAGCATACCCCATGCGGAGGGACAATACACCCTTCTCACGAATGCAGGGCTGATGCATTCTCGGGTGAGG
>JBBSAN010001052.1:0-2299 GCA_038252265.1 Chloroflexia bacterium | reverse complement strand
GACGCGCCTGCCGAGCAGTATGCAGATCCAGCTTTATGCCAATCAGGTGTGCCTCGCGCCGGAGGCGGGGCCGTGGTCTTTTCTCCAGATCGACATTAATCATTTCAAGGCCTACAACCGGCTCTATGGCTATGACGCGGGCAACGAGGTGTTGCGGATGACTGCCGACCTGTTGCGCGATGGGGTCTACGGGACGTATGGGCCGGAGGCGTTCGTCGGGCATGATGGGCGCGATGATTTTGTGGTGGTGGTGCCGACGACCGAGGCGGCGCTGCTGTGCGAAGATCTGATCACTCGCTTTGACGAGCGGATCCTCTCTTTCTATCCGCCGGAACACCGGGAGCGGCTGTACCAGATGTGGGTGGACCGGCGCGGGGATGTGCAGCAGGTGTCCCGCGCGGCGTTGTCGATCGGGGTGGTGACCAGCGAGTTGTGCGAGGGGTTGAGCTATCTGGAGCTGGCCGAGGTGGGCACCGCAGTGCTCAGCCGGGCCAAAGCCGAGTCGGTCAGTTTCTATTATATGAATCGCCGCCACACGGTGGGTCGCCAGCAAGCGGTCGTGGCCTCTGGCGGTTGAGTCCCTTTTTATCTCCTCTACCCATTCTGTCGTTCCTCCGGGGCTGGTGTGCCCATTGGGGCCACGTTTTAGATCCGCGCCGTTGGATGCTGGGGCAGGGGAGATCCGCCCTCACCCCCCGCCCTCTCCCTGCGGGCGAGGGCGCTAGATCTATTCCTTTGCGCCAGATTCCCCTTTTGGTTACCCACGGCACGCCGTGGGTTGCTTTTTGTCGTTCGCGGGGAGGCGTGCGGCGGTTAGCGTTTGAGCAGGGCGCGACGGCGGGCGCGGTGGGCGGTCTGGCGGGTCCAGTGGAAGAGGCCGGAGGTGCGTAGCCGGAGCTGGGGCAGGCTAAAGACGGCGGCATCAATGCGGTTCAGGCAGAAGCGCCCGTGGTCCTCGTTATAGCCGCCGCACGCACCGGTGTAGCCGGTGCCCCAGACCAGAGCGCGGGCGGTGGCGTCCCCTTCCGTATAGGGGTAGGCGAACCAGTCCACCGGCTTGCCGAGCAGGTCGCCCAGGACGTAGCGGGAGGTGGCGATTTCGTCGGCGGCGGCGGTGACAGGGAGATCGGTCAGGTGGCGATGCTGCATGGAGTGGGAGCCGATGGTGAAGCCCCGATCGGCCAGTTCACGCAGATCGCCTGCGCCGATGAGGGGGACGGGAACCGGCTCCTCTTCGCTTCCTGCCGTGGTGGACCAGGTGCGCCGCCCGCCGACCATGCCCGCCACGACGAATAGAGTGGCGGTGGCGTTGAACTCTTGCAATACCGGCAGGGCATATTCCAGGAAGTCGCAGGTGCCGTCGTCAAAGGTGAGGATCAGGCGTTTGACCAGGGCACCGGGCGGCTGGAGCGCGTCGTGGAGGGTGCCCGAGTTGTAGCCACGGGCGGCGTAGTCGCGGAGGATGGCCCGCAGGGTGGAGACGGTCACAGCATAGGGGGGCATCGGGCTGATCCCGTCGGGCAACACCTCATGAAACCGGAGGATCGGGGTCCATCCCCGCCGGGTGGGTAATTCTTGGTTCTCCATGATCCTTCCTCGTTGCAGCAGGATGGGGCAGCCGGGGCCAAACGCTCCATGTTTGGGCCGGCTGCCCGCTCGTTAGCGGGGGACGGGAACGCCCCCAGGATGTTGGCGGTTTGTGCCCGTTGCAGGATTCATGATTGCGCTCCGCTGGGGGTGAAGGTCACGGCGGCGTGGGTCACCAGCGGGGTGGGCAGGCTACGCCGCTGGACGCGTTCGCCCCCCAGGAACAGGATCGTGCGGGCCAGCTTTTCGGCGTCATGGACCAGCAGCGCGCTGTTGGCGACCGGGCGGACGATGATGTTGAGGCCCAGGGCCAGGCATTCGTCGAGGTCCAGCACGACCGGGAAGCGCCCGGTGGCAGCCTGGCGGGCCAGGGCATCGGGCGCGAAGGGGGTGCTGTTGACGATGACGTAGTCCAGGCTGCCGGGGCCGCCGAGCGCACTGACCATGCGGCGGATGTAGCGGGAGGCAGGCCAGCCGGTGGTGGTGTGTGGGTGGGTCAGGAGGTTGCAGACGAAGATCTTGACGGCGGGCGAGGTGGTGAGGGCGGCGCACAGGCCTTCCAACTGGAGCGGGGCCAGCAAGTTGAAGTAGAGGTCGGTCGGGCCGAGGACGATAATGTCGGCTTCGCGCAGCACTTCACACGCTGCGCCCAGGGCGGGGGTTAGGCCTGGCAGGCGCACATTGCGCAGCCCGACCCCGGCGGCGGCGGCGG
>JBBSAN010001051.1:0-2310 GCA_038252265.1 Chloroflexia bacterium | reverse complement strand
GCCCTGACCGAGAACGACATCGGCGCGGCGCGGATGGACAGCAAACGGGCGCAGGTGATCGTGCACGAGGATGCGACGACACGCGGGCAGCGGCAGAAGGTGAGCGCCAACGGCGGGGCGCAGGTGGAGATCGTCGCGCCGCCCAACTGGGCCAACGCCCAGGTCGCCCTCTCGACCACCGCCGCGACGATCCTGATCGCCCGCGCCACCCGCAAACAGGCCACGATCCGCAACCTGGACCCCGCGATTAGCATCTACATCGGCGTGGCGACCGTGACCGCGGCCAACGGGATGCTGCTGAAACCCGGCGAAAGTCTGGACATCTTTGGGGGCGTGCTCATCCAGGGTATCGCCGCATCGGGCACGCCCAGCGTGGCCTATGTGGATCAATACTACTAGGAGGCTCCGATGGGATCAAGTATCAGCGGCCCGGACAACCTGACGATGCGCGAGAACAGCGGGGCGAACGTGGGCACCCGCCCCCGGCTCAACGTCATCGAGGGGACGAGCATCACCCTGACCACTGCCGACGACGGGACGAATAACGAGGTCGCGGTCACGGTGGCCTTTAGCGGACACCTCATCGGCACCACCAGCACCCCCTCCATCGTCAAGGGCGGCGCGGTGGGCAGCGGGTCGGCCACGATTGCCGGGACCGACCTCAGCGGGACGATCACGGCGACCACGGCGGGCCTCCTCACCGGGGGGGTCGTCGCCACGATCACCTTTGCTACCGCCTTTGCCGCCGCGCCCAAAGCGGTCCACCTCAGCGGGGCGGATGTCAACGGGGCCAGCAAAATAACCGCCGTCTATGCCACCACGCTCACCACGACCACCTGGGTGCTCAGTGTCGCCTCTGGGTCGCTGGCCGGGGGCACCACCTACACCTGGTATTACCTAGTCGTTTAGTCACGAAAGGACATTCCCATGTTACGTTTGTTGTTCCTGGTTGCCGCGCTTCTCGCGTTGGGCGGTCTGCGCACCACGGCGGGCCCCGGTGCGCCGCCCCCGACCCCCTGTGCGGGTTCGGAGGCGTGCCCCACGCCGACCCCGGCCCCGACCCCCTGTAGCGGGACGGCGGGGTGCCCCACGCCCACGCCGCGCCCCACGCCGTGCCTGAACAGCGGGGCGTGCCCCACGCCGACCGCGATCCGCGCCGCGCCGGGGGCGGGCACCGTCGAGTACCAGTTCATCGATGATGGCCCCCCGCACGCCGCCCTCGTGTTCACCGACGGCCCCTGGTTCGGCTGGGCCGGGGCACCGGTCGCCCTCTCCTGGCACGCGGGCGACCCAGAGGCGGTGATTTACTTGCCGCCGCCCGCGTGCCAGTGGACCCCGCCCGGCCTGCTGCCGACCGACTGCGGGTCGGTCTGTCCGGCGGCGCTCCCCTGCTTTGTCGGGGTCAGCACCTATCGCCGCACATCCGCCGAGGTCCGGGCGTTGGTGCTGCCCCCCGTGCCGTTCTACCCCGGCGCGGCGGGCGACCCGGTGCGCCTGACGCTGCCCGGCGACGGGACCGCGCGCTGGGTGCTCCCGTGACCCGACGGACCCTGACCGCGCTCCGCCGGGCGCTAACGTACACCGAAGGGCGCATGGCGGAGTGGATCACGGGCACCGTCGGGCTGGGCGTTGGGTTGATTCTGCTCGACCCGACGGTGGACACCTTTGCCAGCAACCCGTCCTATCGGCTCCTCGCCCATTGGGCGGGGGAGAACGTCTGGGGCGGGCTCATGGTGGGCTGTGTCGCGCTGAACGTCCTAGGGCAGCCGTGGCACACGAGCCGCTGGGCGCCGCTGGCGTTCTGGCTGCGCTGGGTGGGCATGGTCGGGCAGACCATCTTATTTTGCGTGTTGGCCTCGCAACTGTGGATCGCCTCGCCTGCGGCTACCGGCTGGTGGACGTATGGCACCCTGGGGGTCGCGGCGGGAATCACCGTGTTGCGTCTGGTTGTGTTGCGGAGCATCGCAGGGCCAGGGGGCACCCATGATCCCTGACACCCTGATCCCGATCCTGGTCGGCCTGGGCGCGGGGGTCGGCCTCATTCTCGCGTCGTGGGCCCTGGCCCGCTCGATGACGGCGGCCACCGAACAGAACCGGCGCGAGGAGGCCCGGTTGCGCGAGCAGGTGCAACACGAACTGGTGCGCCGGGACAGCGAGATCGCCCGGTTGGGCGTGCGCGTCTCGTTCCTGGAAGGCGAGGTGGACACGAAGAACCGCGACTACCTCACGCTCTATGGGATCGCGCAAGAGATCCGGGGGTTGTGCGCGGCGGGCGGCGACCCGAAGCGTCTTCCGCCCCTGCCGCCGTTG
>JBBSAN010001050.1:0-2313 GCA_038252265.1 Chloroflexia bacterium | reverse complement strand
GGCACGGCTCGCCCGGCCCGCCACAGGGATAACCCCCGACGATGCCCCGGCAAGCCAGGCAACGGATGTAGCTATAGAAGCCGTTATCGGGTGCCACATCCACGAAGTAGATCGGGCAGTCGGTGGGCGACGGGCTGGCGGCGGCAGCGGTGCGGGTCGGGGTGTTGGTCAGGAGGGGCGCGGTCGTGCTGGTCGCGGTGACTGCCAACGTGGGAGTAGTGTTGGCGGGCGGCGTCGCCGTAACGGTGGGGAGACCCCCGGCGACAGTGGGTTGCGCCGGGATAGCAGCGGGGATCAGCGAGAAGGCCAGCAATAAGAAACCGAGGGCCGCGCCTAGCCCTCCGAGGACGCGCAAGTATCGCATCACGGTACTCCTATGATGAACGGTTGGGCAACACCCCTATGCCCACCGGTCGTGCTGTCACGATCCTTGTGCGCCTGGCACATTTTATTATAGCACAGAAATCGCCTGAGAATTACATTCGCTGGCGCAATTCATCGACCAGAGTGGCAATCGCCGGATCGCCGGGCACCACTTCCAGCGCGGCGACCAGGATCGCCGCCTTGCGCCGGTCCTGCTCGGCCCGCGCCACCGCCAGCAGGATCGCCAGCAGCGCCGGAGGCCGCGCCGCCAGGATGGTGGCGACCAGATAGCGATAGACGGCGATCCGGTACGACGTGCGGAGGAACGTCTCGATAAAATCGGCATGGGCCACGCCGCCGGGATGCGCCACCAGCAGATCGAACAGCCCGGCCAGCAGCAGGTCGTCAGGCGATTCGCCGTATTGGGCGACCAGCCCGGCCAATAGCGACGCCGGAACGTCCCCCAGATTCTGGAGGCAGGCGGCGATCACTTCCGACACCCCACCGCGTGCATCCACCACCACCTGATAGAGGGGCAACGACTGGCCCTGGTCGGCCAGCAGGCGCACGGCGGCCACAGCGGGGCGGCCCGACATGCGCGCGGTGTGCGGATCGACCAGCAGCCGCACGGCGTGATAGCGGGCGCGCTCCGGGTCCAGCCCGGCCAGCAGCAGCAACCCCGCCGCCCGCAGTTCGCCCGCGCTCTCGGCCCGGGTGGGGGGCAAGAATTCGTAGGTGGTGACCGCCCGCTCGGCCAGGTCGGCGTCGTCGCCTTGCACCAGCGGTTCGAGCGCCTGAAGCACCTGCACCCGCAGGGCACAGCCGGGGTCGCGCTTGACCCCGTCGGCATCGTAATAGGCATACACCTGGAGCAGGACCGGGCGGGCTGCCGGGCGCGGCGGGGCGGCAAGCACCACGGCCAGGGCGGCGGTGACCACCTGGATCCCATGCTCTTTCGCCAGCAGATCGAGCGCAACGCGCACCTGCTCGTCGGGCCGGTCGGCCAGGGCGCGGAGCCGCTCGACGGCGGCGGGGACTTTCGGCGGTTTGCTCATCGGTTTGATTGTACACGAAAAGCCGCCCGGTGGGTACTGCGGGCAGTTTTAACATCCGCAGCGATTGTGCTATACGAATTACAAACGCCGGGCGCGTCTTGTGCTATAATAAAGGCCACGGCGATTGTCCGTCGTAAAGGCTGCTCGCCTAGTCTGGTGCCACCTGGCGCGAAAGGAGGCTAAAGCAATGGGTAAGGGCAAGAAGAAGGATAAGAAGGACAAGAAGAAGAAGTAGGCATGGCTGTGCCGACATTTTCTCCACAGAAGAGGCCAGACCCCGCATGGGGCCTGGCCTCTTGGTGTGGTAGCAGGATCCCGGCGCGATCAGGGAACCATGGTGCCCATCGCGTCTGGCTCCGGCGAGAAAGGATAGCCCGCCGCCTGCCAAGCGGTGAACCCGCCCACGAGGTTATAGACGTTGGTGTAGCCCAGGTCGGCCAGAGTGTGACTGGCGATGGTGCTCATATTGCCGCTGTGGCAGGTCAGGACGATCTTCGCTCCCTTGTCGGCGGGCAACTGGTCCAAATGTTGCGCGATCTGATCATAGGGAATTCGCGCATCTAATTGCGGCATCAGGCCCTGGTGCGGCACATGCACATCCACCTCGAAAAAGTCCTTATGGTCGAGCATCGCCTTTAATTCGGCGGGGGTGATGTCGGTGTAGTGACCGTGGTCGGTCGTGACGACCGTGCCGACCGGGGCGGCAGCCACCGGGGCCACGGTCGGGGCGGCAGCAGCGGGGCCACCTGCCGTCCCAGACGGGGCAGCGATATCCCCACAGGCGGCCAGCAGCACGCTCAGGCCGAGGGCCAGAACGGGCAACAACCCGCGTTTCAGAGAAACCATGAGCATAAGAACAGGTCCTTTCGTGCCAGAGGCGACGGGGCCGCACCAT
>JBBSAN010001049.1:0-2314 GCA_038252265.1 Chloroflexia bacterium | reverse complement strand
GCCGGGCAGCACCAGGGCATCGTACCCGCGCACCGTGGTTGCGCCATGCCAGACCGGCTCGGCCACCTGGCCCATGACGCTATTGAGCATATGCAGCGCGTCGTGGTCGCCGTTCGAGCCGGGGAAGATGAGGACGCCGAAGCGGTATTTGCTCACGGGATCTCCTTGCGTGATGCGTGATGCGTGATGCGTGATGCGTGATGCGTGATGCGTGATGCGTATTGCGTAACGTTCGACCTGATCCCTGATCCCTGATCCCTCGTTACTGACCACTGACCACTGACCACTGACCACTCGCTACCTACTCCGGCGGGGCAGGGCCGACCTCGTAGGTGAACTCTTCGATCACCGGGTTGGCGAGCAGGCGGGCGGCCATCTCGCGCACCTGGGCGGCGGCGGCGTCCTGGTCGGCAGCGGCCAGGTGTAGTTCGATCACCTTCCCGGCGCGCACCGACGACACGCCACCATAGCCCAACTGGTGCAGGCCGTCACGGATCGCCAACCCTTGCGGGTCGTTCACCACCGGCTTGAGCGTCACCGTCACGCGGGCCTTCCACCGGGGCGCGGCCCCTTGTTCCTGTTCCACGAGCGTGTCCTCCTATGTGTGGTCAGTATAGCCACGGCCCGCCGCGCTTGTCAAGCGGAGTTAGAAGTTAGACGTTAGAAATCAGAAGTCAGAAATCAGAAATCAGAAGTGTAGTTATATCAGGCATAGCGGGGCACGCGCACAAATGCTATTGACACTTACCACTAATCCTTCCTGTGAACGAAGCCGATTTCTAATTTCTGATTTCTAATTTCTACTTTCTAACCACTTACGCTCAGTACGGCACTTCGGGTGGGATGTTCAGACCGGTCAGGCGGGTATACGCCTCCCAGTATTTGGCGGCAGTCTGGGCCACCACGTCGGGGGGCAGGGCCGGGGCGGGCGGTTCGCGGTCCCAGCCGCTCGCCAGCAGCCAGTCGCGGACATATTGCTTGTCGTAGCTCGCCTGGGCCTGGCCCGGTTTGTAGGCGGCAGCGTCCCAGAAGCGGGAACTGTCGGGGGTGAGCGCTTCGTCAATGAGCACGAGCGCGCCGTCCAGCAGGCCAAACTCGAACTTGGTATCGGCGATGAGAATGCCCCGCGTTTCGGCCTGGGCGGCGGCGAAGCTGTAAAGGGCCAGGCTGGTATCGCGCAGTTGGGCGGCGAGATCGGTCCCCAGCCGGTCGGCCAGGGTGGCGAACGGGATGTTTTCGTCGTGCCCGCTGGCCGCTTTGGTCGCGGGGGTGAAGATCGGTTCGGGCAGGCGGTCGCTTTCGTGCAGGCTGCGGGGCAGGGTGATGCCGCAGGCGCTGTGATCGGCGCTGGCTCGGTACTCGGCCCAGGCGGACCCGGCCAGGTAGCCGCGCACCACGCACTCGAAGTCGATCCGCTCGGCCTTGCGCCCCAGCGTGGCCCGCCCCATCAGGGCGTGGCGTTGTTCGGGGGTCCACTCGCTGTAATCCAACTCGAAGGCGGCGGGGTCGATGCTGATCAGGTGGTTGGGGATGATCGCGGCGGTATGGGCGAACCACCAGGCCGACAGGCGGGTCAGTACCTCGCCCCGGCGGGGGATGCCGGTGGGCAGCACCGCGTCGAAGGCCGACAGGCGGTCGGTGGCGATGATCAAGATCCGGTCGCCCAGGTCATAGAGGTCGCGCACCTTGCCCTGGCCCAGGCGGGGCAGCGGCAGATCGGTGTGAAGCAGCGCGGGACGGGGGTCGCTCACCGGTTAGCCCTCCAGCCCGAGGCGGCGGTAGGCGGCGGCAATGTGCTTCAGGTGGTAGGACACATCCATCAGCGCGGTGATCTCGGCAGGCGGCAGGTGGGTGGTGACTTCGGGATCGGCGCTCAGGAGTTCAACAAAGGTCGGGCCGGGGGTGCCTGCGGCGTCGGCGTCGGTCACGGCGCGAGCGGCGCGTTGCACCAGCTTGTAGGCGTCCTGGCGGTCCAGCCCGCGCTCGACCAGGGCGAGCAACACCTGCTGCGAGAAGATCAACCCGCCGCTGGATTCGAGATTGCGCCGCATCCGGCCCGGATAGACATCCAGCCCGCGCACCAGCCCGGTGAAGCTGTTGAGCATGTAATCGACCAGGACGAAGGCATCGGGAAAGATGATCCGCTCGGCGGACGAGTGGCTGATGTCGCGCTCATGCCAGAGGGCGATATTTTCCAGCCCGGTCACGGCGTAGCCGCGCACCACGCGGGCCAGCCCCGACAGCCGCTCGCTCTTGTGCGGGTTGCGCTTGTGCGGCATGGCCGACGACCCCTGTTGCAGGCGGCCAAACGGCT
>JBBSAN010001048.1:0-2316 GCA_038252265.1 Chloroflexia bacterium | reverse complement strand
CTGGTAGGACGAACAAAGAGACCGCCGGTTGCGGGCAGGCGCAACCGGCGGTGGTGCAGACAGGGTTGGATCAAGCGCGAAGCCAGAGGGCACCCAGGTACACAGTCCAGGTGCCAGCCACGCCCCTAGTCAACCGGTGTCTTGCCGATGCGGAAGGAGCAGGTGGTATCGCCTTTGCCCCGGCAGGAGACTTCTTCCACCGGGAAGGTCTTGCCCGCCGCCCAGCGCAGGCTGGCGGTGAACGTCCCGACCAGCGCGTTGCAGCCGATCTCGGTGCGGCGGCCATAGCAGTAGGGACACATGTTGACCACGAACGTATAGTGGTCGCCGTCGTCGCGCAGGCCACAGTCCACCCCGACGTTCTCATGGATGGTGCGGGTCATCTTTTCCAGGACGAACTTCATCTTCATTTGCAAGGGCATAAACTTCATCGCCGTGGCGGCCACGCCCAGCAGGCGCGGCTGCTCGGTCAGCCCGTAGTTGAACATTTCCTGGCCCACGCGCATCTGCATCGCCCGCGCGGCGCGGCCATAGAATTCCTCCATCGACCGGCAGAAGGCGCTATAGTCGCTGTAGGGAACGTTATAGACAAACTCGTTCGGCGCAAAGTTGTTCACGTAGCGGCCCAGCCCGGCATTGCGCAAGATGGCGTTAACCCCTTTTTCGCCGGTCACTTTTTCCACCGAGTGGAGCAGGATGTGCATCCCGGCGCTGGGATACTGCGGCTCCTGACCGGGCACCGGGGCCGGGGCCAGCGCCTCTTCTTCGTGCTCGCCTTCTTCTTCGGCGGTGAACGTCTCACCCAGCGGCTGGGCCGAGGCGGTGCCGGGGGCGGCTTGCGCCGCCTGTGCTGCCTGTGCGGCCTGTGCGGCCCGCATCTGTGCCTCGCGGGCCTGCACCCAGGCCAACCCCTGCTTGGCCTGATCGTTGTTCGGATTGATCGCCAGCACCCGCTCCAGGCAGCCACGCATCATGGGCAGCGTGTTGGCAACGCCACTCAACCACAGCCAGGCATCCTCGTTCCCCGGATCCCGCTGCACGGCACGGGTCAAGAAGTCCCGCGCCATATCTTTCTGACCGCTGGTGGCGGCCTGCTTGCCCTTGGCAAGCAAATCATCAACAACTGATGCCACGTCATTGCTCCCTTCCAGCCCTAGGACGAATCCAGGCCGGCTGTGCCCCTATCCCTAACAGCAGTGGTGAACGGCACCGGGGGCCACGCCGCAACGGCAGCCCACCCGTGCGGTAACGGATTACTGTGGGCAGAGTATACACCATCCCATACGGGGAGTCAACAGCCCTTTTGCGCGTGGTCTGGCCCTGGCAGAGGGTCACCGGCAACAGCGGGGCATACACAAAAGCGCCGGGGCGGACCTGGCGGCCCACCCCGACGTTCAGCAGGAGGATTTTAACCTTTTTGTTTGTTCTGATAGTTATACACTTGAAACTGCATTAAGGTTCATTATCCGGTAGCCTTCTGATAATTTATCATCTCCTAAGCTATTTGGATGATCAAACGATAGTGTTTAAGCACAAGCAGGCCTCGGCGGGCAGATGCCAGCCCCATCCAACCGGACCCATTGATCATATCCTTGAGAGGCCGATCTGGTTCAGGCAGTAGATGGTGCTGCATCGGGAAGACGCAAGTATTATATTTGTAAATACTACTTGCATTGGCGCGATAATTACTCCCCGCAGTAATTCTACAAAGATGTATGATTTGCAATCTTTGGGGATTGATTGTTCACGCCGCCGCAAGGTATTTGCTTGTATAATGATAGTATTGTACCCCTGCTAACGGTTGGCGTAGTAGGCAGAGCACCAGACCAGATCCAGATGTACGATGGAGAATGGGCGCATGGGTACCTTACGTTACATAGGCCGCATCGCTGTGGCCGCTACTTATGGATTATTATTAGCCGCAATTCCTCTGCTGACGATTGTTAAAACCAACGGCCAAACAGAAGTAGGGGCGCTCAGTGGGATGTTTGCTGGCTCCGCGCTGGTGATTTCCCTGGCGGCGGTCGGCTCGGTCGTGCTGGTCGGCCTGCTCTTTAGCACCTTCTTCGGTACCGCCAACCGGATGGGACACGAGATCGAAGTCGGGTCGGCCCGCAGCGATGCCATCACTCGGCTGAACAAACGCCTGCTCAGCGGGGAGATCAACGACTATGAGTATCGCCGCCAGCTTTCGATGCTCGGCCAGCCGGGCAGTAGGTAAGCACTGCCCAACATAGCGGCCATGTACACGCCGTAACAAAGAGCTGCTGCCGCCCACAGTTGGGCGGCAGCAGCTCTTTGTTACGGCGTGTACAT
>JBBSAN010001047.1:0-2329 GCA_038252265.1 Chloroflexia bacterium | reverse complement strand
GTCGTCGGGGTCGATGGCAACGTCGGGCAGCGTGCCCGGATCGTCAGCGGCCATGACTTCTGCCCACGTCGTGACGCCGCCGGGGGCCGAGCGCTCGGTACGCACGGAAATGATGTGCATCGGGCGCTGTGCAGGCATGTGAACAAGGCGCTCGAGTCGTTCGTCATCGGCGATGAGTACGACGGGTTCGCTGTCGTTGAGTGCGTACTCCATCTCGGGAGCGGTCCACCAGGCGTTCATACCCACGGTCGCGGCCCCCACACCCCGCGGGAGGTCAACACGCGCGGTTGTGGCCAGAACCGCCCGCCCCGCCCCCACGGCCGGTATGATCCGTAGGGCGGCCCAGGGGTCGGGTCCGACAGCGCGGCTGGCCGCCGCCCGACGGACCCGAGGGTGGCCGGGCCCGAGGGGATGCGGCACCGCCTTAGACAGGGCCGGACGGGTTCCGGTATCCGCTACCTGTACGGTGAGTTGGAGGCCCCAGCGCTCATAAGCCAGCAGCCGTTTATGATAGCGGGTAAATTCATCCGGGGTCATCAGGACATGGTGTTCGCCAGGGGTCTTCGCATTCGCCTGGTGCGCCAGTCGGCCCGCACGCTGGCCGGCTTGCTGTCGGCTGCCAAACAGGAAATCTACTTCGATAACCCGGCACACGTCAGGGATGCTTAACCCCTCATCGGCAATAGAAGACACGACCACCGTATCGTGCGCTGCAATCACCCCGCCGGGATCGCGAGTCCGATGGTGTACGAAGGGTATGCCCAACGCGGCCGCCACCTGATCCCCGATTTCTAACCGCTGGGTGAAAATCAACGTTTTGCCTGTGACTACGTGGGCCAGCAGATCGCGTACGACGCGCAACTTATCACGGGTCAACCAGACGGTGACCGTCGGTTGCTGCGTCGGCTGCACCGGCCAATCCCCGCCGACGGGAAAACCGCATAGAGCGGGGATCAAATCCTCGTTCCCGTCTTCCCGCCAAGGCGTTGCGGAGAGTCCGAGCCGAACCGGAGCGTGCAGGGCAGTGGCGGCGGCCATCGCAAAATCCGCAGGTACATGGTGCGCCTCGTCGAAGATCACCAGGGTCCAATCTCCTGTCAGGAGCTTATGGGCCCCCTGATAGGTGGCGACAGTGACCTCGGCGGCGGCGGCGGGCTCCAGGAACAGATGCACCCGCGCTTGCCACTGCTCGACCAGCGCCCGCCGCGGACAGAGGATCAGCTTGCGACCCCGCAGTTCCGCCAGCGCCTGGAGCGCCGGATAGGATTTGCCTGACGCGGGAAAGCCGAAGATAACCACCGCACCGCGTTCAAGCAAGAGCTGGTAAGCGGCTGCCTGATGGGGACGGAGGGTAAACGCGGGCGTGTCTATGTCCGGCACCCGGGCTACCTGACTCTCCCGCC
The DNA here is from genome assembly GCA_038252265.1 of Chloroflexia bacterium. GTDB lineage: Bacteria > Chloroflexota > Chloroflexia > QHBQ01 > JAICKM01 > JBBSAN01. The sequence continues at coordinate 926 of JBBSAN010001047.1, read as the reverse complement.
GTAACTCCGGAGGCACCGGGCGCGGGGCGTACGGTAAGAATCCTTCTTCCCGAATGATGCGCCGGATCACCTCAAAGCGCGATGCGGGCCGCAGCCACAACCGGCGGCCCTCCCGCCGGGCCACCGTCCTCCGCCCGCCCAGCCGTTCATATACAGTGGCGGGATCGCCTTCGGTGATCGTCAGCAACGTCCCTTCGATGATCGCGCGGAACTGCGGATCGACAAAGCCGCGTTCGGCGGCCAGCCACGCGGGCAGCGGCGCGATCAGATGCAGAAAGCGGTCAACTTCAAAGATATCATCAGCTATCATTGTGGCGGATACCTCCGCGATTACACATGGGGCAGAGCCACGTCTCCTTTCAGGATTTGGTAGTCATAGCCATCACTCCGCCACAACCGCCGCAGGCGCTGGTGGGCAATGCCATCCACCAGACCGACTCGGAAGCGGCCTGTCGCCCGCACAGTCACCCGACCGACATGCGTGCCCTTGTGCTTACCGGCGGGCACTATGGCTCGCGCCAGGTCGCCGGTACGAAAGCCAAAGTAGCGATTGCACCGCGCTTTGTGCAACCGCGGGAAGCCGTAGCGGTCAGTGCGGCACATCTGCCGGTTGCCGTGTCCCGTAGCCTTTATACTCAGCACTGTCACATTCTTGATCTGCAAGCCCTGCGGTGTACTCTGGCCCACACAGGCAGCATCCAGCCAGTGCGCCTTGCGCCAACCCCGCAACACGCGGTTATATTTGGTCAGCCCGCCCGTCCCCGTTTCGATGGACAGCCCCAAGAGGAGTAACTGCTGGTACAAGGCCCAACGGGTGCTGTTCACCGCCGCCGCATCCCGTAGCGATTGGCGAGCTTGAGCCTGTACTTGGGGATGCCCGAATTCGGCAGCGGTACGATTGGCCTTCTGCTGATTGCACGACCTAC
>JBBSAN010001046.1:0-2331 GCA_038252265.1 Chloroflexia bacterium | reverse complement strand
CGCGCACCGGTCACTCACCGCCAACCCACCGATTCTATACATCGCTCACCCACATGGGGGTTTGGGGGTTTGGGTATGGGGGTTGGTGTTTGCGCGTACCAACCCCCATCCCCCATCCCCTAACCCCGCGTTCTTGCGTCCGACCCCGCCCTGTGCTACAATGCCCACGGTCTACCCATGTGATACGGAGTTGGCGCGGCAATGTTACGCGACCGGATTTTTAGCGGCATCATCCTGCTCAGCGGGGTGCTCATTTTGATTGCTGTGCGCGGCCCGCTCCTCATCGTCGGGGTCGCGGCAGCCGCGCTGATCGGCGCGCTCGAATTCTACAGCATGGCCCGCAAAGGCGGCTACAGCCCGTGGACGCTCGGCGGCGCGGTACTCACCCTGGTGCTGGTGGTCGAGGCGGCGCTAGTGCGCTACGGCTGGCCCAACAGCCCCGGCCCCGGCCAACCGGACAACCTGGGCACAGGGTTGCTGGCCGTCGCGCTGGTACTGGTCGGGGCGATCCTGGTCGAGCGGGTGCGCGGCATCGATGCGGATCGCGCCTGGGCTAACGTCGGGTTGACGGTCGGGGGCGCGCTTTATACCGGCGGGCTGCTGCGCTATGGGCTGCTGCTGGATAAGCCGACCGGGGCCGAGGTGAGCTGGCTGCTGCTCATCCTGGTTGCCACGGCGGGCAGCGACACCGGGGCCTATTTCGTGGGTCGCCTGCTCGGCAAGCGCAAGCTGATCCCGCACATCAGCCCCGGCAAGACGTGGGCGGGGCTGTGGGGCGGCATGGCCGTGGCGGTGATCGGGGTGGCCCTGCTCGCGCCCATCCTCCATATTCCGTGGGAGCATGTGCTGCCGCTGGGGCTGGTGCTCAACCTCGCCAGCGTGACCGGCGATCTGGCCGAGTCGATGCTCAAGCGCGGCTTCGGGGCCAAAGATAGCGGCACCTGGATCCCAGGGCACGGCGGCTTGCTTGACCGGCTGGACAGCCTCCTGTTTGTGCTGACCGCTGTCTATTTCTACATCACTCTCTTTTATCAGGCGTGAGCCGAGCGAGGCACCCGATGAGCGAACAGGCCAAAACGACCCCCAAAACCGCGACCAACCCCGAAGAAAACTGGCACATGAATCCCGTCGTCTATGCGATCTCCTGGGTCGTGTTCATGGCCCTCTACACCTTCTGGTGCCGCGTCCGCCTGACCGGGAAAGAGAACGTCCCCCCCGGTGGCGGGCTGATGGCGGTCAGCAACCACCAGAGTATGCTCGACCCGTTCATCGTCGCCTTTGCCTTCCAGCGGCCCATGCGCTATATGGGCAAGGCCGAACTGTTCAAGATCAAGATCGTCGCCTGGTTCCTGGGGTTGTACGGCGGGTTTCCCGTGGCCCGCGACAAGCGTGATCCGCAGGCACTCCGCACCGCGCTGAACATCATGCGCGCCCGGCAGGTGCTGGGCATGTTCCCCGAAGGCACCAGGACCACCACCGGGGAGATCAATGAGTTCCGCACCGGAGCGATCCGGTTGGCGATCAAGGCGCAGACGCCGATCATCCCCTGCGGCATCTGGGGGGCGAACCGGGTGCTGCCGCACGGCGCACGCTGGCCCCGCCCCCGCCCGATCGGCCTCGCCGTTGGGCCGCCGCTCACATTCGCCCACCTCTACGACCACCACCCCACCCCCGCCGAGATCGAAGCCGTCGCCGCTGAACTGGAAACCCAGATCGTGGCGCTGGTCCAACAGGCCGAGGGACTCTGGCAGAAGAAGAAATAGAGGTACGAGGTACGAGGTACGAGGTACGAGGTTTGAGGGAAGCGGACACAGCATAGATCGCGCACGCATCACGCATCACGCATCACGTTTCACGTTTCACGTTTCACGCATCCCATCCCCCAGCCTACCGTCCCCCGTTGACCACCCGCAGCACGCGCTCCATCGTCTGCTCGATGGCGAGGCCGTCGGTGGTGATCAGCACCGCATCTTCGGCCTGGCGCAGGGGCGAGATGGCGCGGGTACTGTCCAGGCGGTCGCGGCGCTCGATTTCGGCCAGCACTTCGGAGAAGGGCACTCGCTGGCCCCGGCCCGCCAGCTCGTCCGCCCGCCGCCGGGCGCGTTCGACCGGCGAGGCGTCCAGGTAGATCTTCAGGTCGGCTTCGGGCAGGACGACCGTGCCGATATCGCGGCCCGCCATGACCACGCCGGGGGCACCGCCGGGTCGCCCCACCTGCTCGGCCACCTTGCGCTGCTGCGTGACCAGCGCCTCGCGCACGCCCGCGTGGCCCGATACCCCCGATACCTGGGCTTCGACATCCGCCTTGCGGATCTCCCAGGTCACATCCTG
>JBBSAN010001045.1:0-2333 GCA_038252265.1 Chloroflexia bacterium | reverse complement strand
GGCGGTGATCGCGCTGGGGAGGGTCGCGGCGGGCCAGAACGACCAGTAGACATGCGGCTGCCCGTCGGCTTTGAGCGGGAGCGGATTGGGAGACGGGGACCAGCCGCCGTCCGCGCCTCGCCACGACCACCCGCTCGTTGTTGACGAGGTTGGATTGGTTGGGCTACTGAGGGCCACACGCAGTCGCAGGAACCGCGCCCCGCCCGGTCCCAGTGGCAGGTCCGGCCCGGTCAATGACGCCTCGCCAGTGGGCTGCACCGTCAGGCCCGCGCCCGCCATGCAGCGGGTGGTGCCTGCCGACACCGGCCACTGGGCCAGCACGGCGGATGCACAGGCGCGGAAGTCCCAGCTTTGCCCCCCCGGCCCCACTTCGGCGGGGGGCGGGCCGTCGCCGGTGATCGCGGCGGCGACCAGGACGGTGGGGTCCGTTGCGGGCGGGGCGGGGCGGAAGCGCAGGGCCACGGCATCGCCCGGTGCGGCGGCGAGGGGCGCGGCCAGGGCGTCGGGCACCGGCACAATGGCGGCCAGCTCTCCGCTGGTGAAGTAGCGCAGGTTGCCCAGCCCCAGCCGCAGCAGGTAGGCTCCCTGGATATTGTCGGGGATGTCCTGCACGTACCAGGTCATGCCATAGGGTTGCAGCGGTGGGGGGAGCAGGGTGTCCAGTTCCCGGCCCAGGCTGTCCACCGCCCGCCCGGCCTGGAGCCAGGGTCCCAACTGCATCCAGCAGACCGCACCGCTCGCCAGCAGCCCGGCCACCAGCAGCCCTCGCGCCAGGGGAGGCCGTAGCCGGGTGAGTGCAGGCGCGAGAATGGCTGCCACGCCGGTGCAATACCCCGCAGCCGCCAGGTAGAGCAGCCGGTTGTCCTCCAGATCATCCACCCGCGGGGCGACGTGGATCACCGGGGCAAGGGCCAGCCCCACCCAGGCCCCGGCGACCAGCAGCACGCGCCACTGGCGACGGCCAAAGGCGACCAGCCCCACCGCCAGCGCCAGCGCCGTGATCCCGGCCAGCGCCAGCCCCGCCGCTGGCCCCCAGATCGTGGCGTTGAGCGGCGCGAGCAGCACCCGCCCATAGGCCAGCAGCCGCCCGCCCAGCGACACGGTATCGAGCATCATGCCGCCGGTGCCCCACACCCCCAGGCGCAGCACCAGATAGCCCCCGCCGAGCAGCCCGAACGGCAATAGCGCGATGGCGGCTTGCCAGGGCGTCCGCCGGGGGCTGTGTGGAGCGGCAAGCCAGGCGGTGAGCGTGAACAGCGGGAAGAACAGCAGCAGGCTCTCTTTGCTGCCCAGGCCCAGCATCAGTAGGGCCACCGCCCCGGCATACCATCCCCACCCGCCGCGCCGCCACCAGGCCGCGAACGCCCCCAGCGCGGCGATGCCGAACCCCGCCGCCAGCAGATCCCACTGTGCCGCCGCCCAGGCGACCGCTTCGAGATGCAAGGGGAACACGGCGAACACGGCCCCGGCCAGCCCGCCCAGCCCGCGCTGCCCCGTCGCCTCGGCCAGCCAGGCCGCCAGCGCCAGCGCGGTCAGCGCATGGAGCAGCACGCTGAGCAGGTGGTAGGGCAGGGGATTGGCTCCCCAGAGCTGCCAGCCCAGTTCCCAACTCAGGATCGACCCGACCGGGCGATAGAACCCGCCGTTCACCGGAGGCAGCAGGGCGTCGAGATCGAACCCTTTGCGTCGCCCGGCATAGAGCAGCAGCCAGTCGTCCGACACGAACCCGACGCCCGCCGCGCGGGCATAGGCTGCCACCGCCAGGAGCGGCACCCCCCAGATCCACCTATGCCCCGCTTGCGCTGCCGGGCGAGGGATGCGCACGCCAGGTGTTACGCCGGGCACAGGGGGTGAGTTCATGGCAGGCAGGGTAGCACACCGGGGCGGCCCCTGTCAAGAACGCGGGCGCAGAGTAGAAGTCAGAAATCAGAAGTCAGAAGTCAGCGGAGTGGAGGAATAGGTCTAGCCCCGGATCACGCGACTGCTCTATACCTGAAAAATCTGACTTCTGACTTCTGATTTCTAATTTCTGACTTCTACGTAAGGGCGGCGGTAGGCAATAGGAGCGGGGTACGTAACCGGCAGCTGGTTTGCTGCCTTTTCTTGTTATAGACTGGAAAGGATCTTTTGGATGGACGATGTATATGTAGTTGGCGATGTACATGGGCATTTGACGCAACTGGTCGGCTTGCTGGCCGATGCAGGGCTGCTGGACCCCGCCGCCCTCTGGACCAACCGGCCTGCCTGGACCGGCGGGACGGCCACGCTCTGGTTTATGGGTGACTTCACCGACCGGGGACCGAGTGGGGTGGGGGTGCTCGATCTGGTGATGC
>JBBSAN010001044.1:0-2336 GCA_038252265.1 Chloroflexia bacterium | reverse complement strand
GTCGTCGGCGGCAGTACGTCGCCGCTCAACCCGCCCGTCGGCCCGTTGTAGAGGTAGTTCGCGCTGATCGGGCTGGGGTTGTCCCCACCGCTGGCCCAGTGGACCGCCAGCCGTGTCGTCGCATCGGGCAGCGTGCCGCTCAGGCGCACATCGTGGATGCCCTTCGCCAGCACCAGTTCCATCCGGCGTTCATCGGCGCTGCCGGGCAGGGGCGTCGCGTTGCTGCTCGGCACCTGCTGGCCGTCGATTTCCAGCTTCGCGTCTGCCGGGCCGCGCAGGGTGAAGATATAGCTGCCGTAGCCCGGCGCGACCAATCCCCCCGTCCAACTGGCCCTGGCCGGGTAGGTCAGCCCCGGCGGGGCGGCCCAGGGGGGCTGGCCCGCCGCCCGCTCCATCCCTAGCCCCGGCTCGTCGCGGATCAGTCCGGCCCCGCCCGGCAGCGTATAGAAGGCGTGGACGGTCTGGAATCCGGCGATCTGGGCACGGGTCAGCTTGTAGCTGGTAAACACGGTGGAGCCGTCGCTGCCCAGCACCGGCTCCTCGGTCCCACCGGGGTAGAAGAGGCGGATCAGCGGGAGGTACTGGGTGTTGTTGCCGTAGACGATAAAGGCCACACCCTTGCTGTTGTTGTCGGTGATCGGGAACGCATCCACCGGCACGGCCAGATCTTCGCCCTCGATCCCCTTCGCCGCGAAACGGGTGCTGCCGTAGCTGAAGAAAATGTCATAGTCGCCCACGCCCAATTCGTAGGCTTTGTACTCCTGCCCCAGCGCCTGGGCATAGCGCGCCTGGGTGGTCGGCCCGCAATAGGTACACATCCCGCCGTAGTGGAGGAAATATTCGCGGTAGCTGTCGCCGCCGAAGAAGAGGAGCAGCGCCACCAGTGGCACGGTGGACCAGCGCCGGGCCAGCCGCAGGCTCAGCGGCCAGGCCGCTGCCGCCACCCGGTCGAGCATCGCGGCGGGGAAGAGCATGATTACCGGCCAGGCCCCGGTCAGGCGCTGCACACTGGGGGTGTCCATGGTCAGCGCCGCACCGAGCATCCCGCCCCAGAACCAGATGCTTGCCAGGGCGAACCGCCCATCAAATATCTTCCACCCGGCATAGGCCAGCCCCAGCAAGGCCAGCGCCGCCCACAACGGGGCGAGCATCGAGCCGTGATGTTCGCTGATCTGGTAGAACGGGGTCGGGTCGCCGGTGATGTAGATCACTTCGGTGGTCACCCGCATCTGCTGGAGGATCACCTGCCCCCAGCCGACCGGGTTGCTCAACACCTGCTGCACCAGCGATTGCCCTGGTGCGGGCGGGGTGTAGGGAATGCCGTACTTGGCGAACGCCTGCGGTTGGTTTTACGGCGAAAAGATCGAGGTTTCTTGCGCCCGCCCGGTGAAGCTCTGCCAGGGCGGCGTCTCTTTCATCGAGAAGAGGGCATAGGGCAGGAAAGTGAGGCCGAAGGCCAGCCCCAGCAGGAGGAAGCCCAGGAAGTAGCGGCGGAAGAAATGGATATGCCAGCGGACCAGGCAATAGAGGCCAACCCCGGCGATCAACGGGATAATCAGCTTGCCCGCCGCGTAGAAATAGAGGCTGAAGCCCATCAGCGTGCCCGCCAGCACCCAGTCGCTCCACTTGCGGTGGCGCAGGGCCAGGAACAGGTAGAAGAAACCGGCAGCCCACAAGGCCCCGGTAGGAGTGCTTTCGCCCGCCAGGCGGCTGAATTGTAGCGCCAGCGGCGACACCGCCAGCAGCGCCCCGGCGATCAGCCCGGCGCGCACGCCCCACAAGAGCCGCGCCGTGCGGTAGACGAACCAGACCGCGACGATCCCGCTGATCACCGACAGCATCCGGTCGCCGGTCATCGTGTCGCCAAAGAAGCGCAGCATCCACGAGACCAGATAGAAATAGAGGTTGGGTACGCCCCACCAGCCGTAGCCGAACATGTTGGCGGGGCGGCCCTCGGTGATGGCGCGGGCGTCCATGCCGCGCTCACCCTCGTCGCCGAAGATGCCCGGCATGGTTTCGATGTTGGTCAGCCGCAGGGTCAGCGCCAGGGCCATGAGGCAGCCGACCAGCACCGCTTCCCAGCGGGGGGAGAGGCGGGGCAGGCCGGGGGCGAAGAAATCGCTTTTGGGGCCGGGGAGCAGCCCGCCGCCGCGCGGCCAGCCCGCCGCCCCGGCAAAGGTGAGGATCAGCGCGAGGAGCGCGGCGGCCCATAGCCAGCCGCCGCGCGGGTCGGTGATGTCCTGCTGCAAGATCGCCGCCGCTCCCGCTGCCAGCACGAGGGTCAGGGCCAGCCCGCCCGCTGTGAGCCGCCAGCCCAGCCGCGCCCGCAAGGCTTC
>JBBSAN010001043.1:0-2339 GCA_038252265.1 Chloroflexia bacterium | reverse complement strand
GGAGCCGGGCGACCTCGGGCGGGCGATAGACCACCAGCAGGGCGACCGGCAGCCGGGTGATCGCCCGCCCAGCGGCGGCCACCAGATCGTGGGACAGCGGATCAAGCCAGTGGGCATCCTCGATCACCAGCAGCAGGGGGCCGCGCCGGGCCTGCCCACGCAGCAAGTCGATCAGCAAGGCTTCGCGGGACTCCTGGCGCAACTGCTCGTCCAAACCCGCCGTCAGGGTGGTGTCGGGCAGGGCGAGGTCCAGCACCGCGCCCAGCAGCGGCACACGGTCACGCAGCGCCGGGTCCAGCGCGGCCACGACCGCCATGACCCGGGCCTGCTGCGCCGCTGGGTCCGCTCCGTCGCCCAGGCCAAAGAAGGCCCGCCAGACACCGCGCCAGGCCAGGTAGGCGGTATTGGTGCCGGTGGACTGTGCCGCGCCCCCATAGACCGCCCAGCCCCCGGCCTGCGCCGCCTGCATAATCGCGCCCACCAGCCGGGACTTCCCGATCCCGGCCTCGCCGGTGATACCCAGCACCTGCCCCTGCCCCTGCGCGGCGCGGGCCAGCGCCGCCGTGATCAGGGCTGCTTCGGCCCTGCGCCCGACGAGCGGTCCAGTAGCGCGCGGTTCGAGCAGGCGGATCGGATCGTGTGCCGGGGCGGCCTCCAGGGCATAGACCGCCACCGGCTCGCGCTTGCCCTTCACCCGCAACGGCGGCAGGGGCACCCAGGTAAACGCCTCCGCCGTTGCGTGGGCCACCCGCGCGCTCGCCAGCACCTGCCCCGGCGCGGCAGCCGCCATCAGCCGCGCCGTCAGGTTCACCTCGTCGCCCAGCACAGCATAACTGCGACGGCTCCCGCCGCCCACCGCCCCGGTACGCATGACCCCCCGGCTCAACCCGATCTGCACCGGCCCGACAAAGGCCAGGTCCTCCGGGGGGTGCTGGAGTTCCTGGGCCGCCACCGTGGCCCGCCGGGCGTCGTCTTCGTGCGCCGCCAACGCCCCCCAACTGGCGTACAGGTAACTGCCCTTGTCGCCCACGGTCAGGTCGATCAGGGTGCCCGCGCTGCGGGTGACGACCGCTTGCACCCAGCGGATGTAGCCGTCGAGCTTGACTCCGGCAGCGGGATCAGCATCGTAGTCCAGCCCGCCAAAGCGCAGAAAACAGGCAACGGTGGGGCGCAATTCGGTCAGGAACACCGCCTCCCCGGCCCGCAAGCGGTCGTAGACCATCCCCGGCAGCCAGGGCCGGATGGCCGCGGGCGGCAGGGCACCCGGCAGGAGGCGAGCCAGTACCGGGGCGTCATAGGGTGGATGTGCATCGAGAACCGCTGCGGCGAGGGAGAGGACGGCGAAGCGCTCGTCCGTCGCGGGATCGACCCGCCATTCCGCCTTCTGCCCCCCATCCACCGCCTGGGTCGCCGCATCCACGACGACCTCACCCGGCGCGGCCAGATGTTCGGCGGCGGCCATCCGCAGCACGGTCGTGCCCGCCAGGACTTCGAGCACCTGCACACCGGGATCACCGACGAGGAAGCGGCGGGCCGGGCCGGTGGCGATGGCGATTTTCAGCGCCAGGCGGAGCGTGCCGGTGCCCGCCGGGTGGGGCAAGGCGGCGAAGGCGGCCATGGCCGCCTGCTGGGCGCGAGCGCAGGCGCAGGCGCGCACGGCCCCGACGGCGGCTGGACCGTCCCCGTCCCCAGCGATGGGCGCGTCATCGAACCAGCAGGTAATGGCATCCCCGGCGAAGCCGATCACGCTGCCCCCATAGCGGTCCACCGGGGCGATCAGGGCGGCGTATACGGCGTTAATCTGGTCGGTGAGGGCTTCGCCGCCCCGGCGCGGGCCAAGGGCGGTAGTCAGGGCTTCGGTGAGCGGAGTAAAACCGGAAATGTCCGCAAAGAGGGCCGCGCCGGTGCAATGGTCGGGGAGGGGGTGCCCGGTGGCGAGGGCCGCCCGGCGGTCCTGGGGCACATAGGCCAGCAAGGCGTCCATAAGCCATCTCCGGCGAGGAACAGAACAGGCCAGCCGCCAGCCAAGGAGGCGGGGACCAGGGGGGTAGAAAGACGACGCACCGCCGCAGCCGTGACCAACACCGCCCCGGCGCTCGATCCGGCCCTGTCATTATGCCGCAGGCCAGGCAGGTGTGTCAAATACGCATCGCCCGCGATCGCCTTGTGATATAATACCTCGCAAATAAGTTTACTCGTGCCATAATTTTTACCGGGCGCGTGTGCCAGTAGGAGGATAGGATGGCCGGACGGGTGCAGGACAAAGTTGTGGTCGTCACCGGCGGTGCGCAGGGCATTGGCCGCGCCTGCGCCGGGTTGCTGGCCGAGGAGGGTGCCCG
>JBBSAN010001042.1:0-2340 GCA_038252265.1 Chloroflexia bacterium | reverse complement strand
TGGTACTGGAACTTCCTCTACCGGGTCGAGCGCGAGCGCGGGCTGGACCACATCGAAGACCTCTACCTGCCCGGCGTGTTCCGCCTGACCCTGGAACCGGGCCAGAGCCTGACCCTGATCGCCACCACCGAACCGGCCACCCAGGTGGACCGCAACGTGGACGCGGCGCTGGGCCGGGCGCGGGCCCGGCAAGAGCGGCTCTTGCGCCGGGCCGGGCTGCTGCCCAGCGCCGATAACCTGAACGCCGCCGACGCGCTCTCACCCGAAGCCCACCAGGCGTTCGTGGCCCAACTGGTCCAGGCGGCGGACCAGTTTCTGGTGCTGCGCGCCGATGCCGCGGGGCCGGGGGCCGGGACGCGGAATCCGGGGGCGGGGGCCGGGAGCCCTGAGCCGGGGACCGACCCGGATATCGTGGAGGATAGCGGCTCACGCACGGTGATCGCGGGCTATCCGTGGTTCACCGACTGGGGGCGCGACACGATGATCGCGCTGCCGGGGCTGGCGCTGGCGACGGGCCGCAAGGAGGCCGCCGCCGGGCTGCTGCGCACCTTCGCCCGCTACGTGGACCAGGGGCAGGTGCCCAACCTCTTCCCCGACGCGGGCACGCCGCCCGAGTACAACACGGTGGACGCCACGCTCTGGTATTTCCACGCGCTGGAAGCGTATGTCGCCGCCGCCAATGACACGGCGCTGGCCGCAGAGTTGTGGCCGCTGCTCGAAGACATCATCCGCTGGCACCTGAAGGGCACCCGCTACAACATCCACGCCGATCCGGCGGACGGGTTGCTCTATGCCGGGGAGCCGGGCGTCCAACTGACCTGGATGGATGTCAAGGTGGGCGAGTGGGTGGTGACGCCGCGCCAGGGCAAGCCGGTCGAGGTCCAGGCACTGTGGTATCACGCACTGCGGATCATGGGCCGCTTGGCCGAGAAGCTGGGCAAGCCCCATGCCGCGCCCGCGCCGCCACCGGCCCCGCCGCCCAAACGCCGCTCCTCGCGCAAAACAGTCGCCGCCGCCGACGCGCCCCCGCCGCCGCCCACGTTCGACCTGACCGGCCCGTTCAACTATCCCGCGCTAGCCGACCACGCCCGCGCCAGCTTCCGCGCCCGCTTCTGGTACGCCGAAGGTGGCTACCTCTACGACGTGGTGGATGGGCCGGAGGGCGCGAACGACGCCACCCTGCGCCCCAACCAGTTGTTCGCCCTCTCGCTGGAGCCGGATCTGGTGGACGCCGAACAGGCGGTGAGCGTGCTGGCCGTGGTGCAGAAGGAGTTGCTGACCCCCGTCGGCCTGCGCACGCTGAACCCCGGCGCGCCCGGCTACGAGGGCATCTACATCGGCAACCTGGAGCATCGCGACGGAGCCTACCACCAGGGCACCGTCTGGCCCTGGCTGCTGGGAGCCTATGGCGATGCCCTGCGCCGCTGGGCCGGGGCCGACCGCGCCGCCCTGCTGCGCCTCCTCGCCCCCCTGCAACGCCAACTCGCCGTGGCCTGCGCGGGCACCCTCAGCGAGATCTACGACGCCGACCCGCCCCCGCACCCGCGTGGGGCCTTCGCCCAGGCCTGGAGCGTGGCCGAGGTGCTGCGGCTGCTGCGGAGTTAGGGGTTGGGGGTTAGTAGGCTATCGTGAAGGTCCGTCCCGGTGGGAGACGGGCCTTTGGCTATACTGCGGGGTTCGGTGGCAGGCCGACGAGGGCGCGGAAGGCAGGATCATCGCGCAGAGCGGCAAAATCGGGGTCGTTCTGGGCCAGTTGGCTGTTTTCGGCGTCCCCCTCAATAGCCCTCGCTAGTGTGGCAAGCGCCGCATCCCGCTCCTCGCGTAAGCTGTGGAGGCAGGCCAGGATATAGAGAGTACTGGCATTGTTGGGGCGCAGTTTCAGGCTGCGGGTGTAGTCGGTCAGCGCCTCGTCATAGCGCTGCATGTACGCATAGGTGAGGCCGCGATTGTTCAGCGTGCCCGGGTCGTCGGGGCGGAATTCCAGGCTGCGGGTGAAGTCGGCCAGCGCCTCCTCGTAACGCTGCATTCGGGCGTAGGTGTTGCCGCGATTGTTCAGCGTGTCCGGGTCGTCGGGGCACAATTCCAGGCTGCGAGTGAAGTCGGCCAGCGCCTCTTCGTAGCGCTGCATTCGGGCGTAGGTGGTACCACGATTGTGCAGCGTGGTGGGGTGGTCAGGGCGCAATTCTAGGCTCAGGGTATAGTCAGTCAGCGCATCCTCGTAGCGTTGCATATCTGCGTAAGTGAGGCCACGATTGGTTAGTGTGTCAGGATGGTCGGGGCGTAGCGCCAGGCTGTGGTTGTAGTCGGCCAGCGCCTCGTCATAGCGCTGCATGGCGGCGT
>JBBSAN010001041.1:0-2341 GCA_038252265.1 Chloroflexia bacterium | reverse complement strand
TTTCTGCTTTCGATGAAGCAATCCGCAATCCGCAATACGCAATCTGCAATTCCCCTGTGGGCCGGACTGGCCGTCAGTGCGGTCGCGCTGGTGGCCTATCTGTTCACCCTCTCGCCGACCGTCAACTTTCTGGATAGCGGCGAGCTAATCACCGTGGGGGCGACCGCCGGGGTGGCCCACCCGCCGGGCTACCCGCTCTATACCCTGCTGGTCATCCTGGCGGCAGCCATCCCGATTGGTGATGCGGCGGTGCGGGTCAACCTCGTCTCGGTGCTGGGCGGGGCGCTGGCCGTCGGCCTGTTCTACGCCCTGGTTTACGAGATCCTGGCCCACCACCTTCACGCGGGCCGCTCTGTCCGCCGCCCTACCCCGCCACCCCCTACCCCCACGCGCCAACCCCGCCGCCCTGCCGCCCAACGCGGCGACAATCCGGCCACCGCCGCGACCAAAGCCAAAATCCAAAATCCAAAACCCAAACCCGACCAACCCCCAACCCCCAACCCCCAACCCCTATCGTTACTGCCCATCGCGGTCGCAGTTGGGACGGCGCTCCTGCTGGCCGCCTCGCTCACCTTCTGGAACTGGGCGACCCAGGCCAAGATGTACACGATCCATTTCGCCTTTGTCGCCGGGTTGTTCTGGGGCGCGCTGCGGGTGCGGCGGGCATGGCGCGGCGCGGGCGGGCCGGGGACGCTCTGGCCGCCGGGCAACTGGCCCCCTGCCGCACGGATGTTGATCGGGCTGGCCCTAGCGACGGGCCTCACCTTCACCAACCACTATATGAGCGTGTGGCTGGTGCCGGGGCTGGCGGTCTTACTCCTCTGGCCGGGGCACCCTGGCGCAGGCGACACCGTGGCCCGCCCCGAACGCGACGCGCCCCCCCTGCGCTGGCTCTTGCGCTATGCCCCGCTGCTGGTCGGAGCCGGGCTGCTGCCGCTGCTGCTCTACCTCTACCTGCCGCTGCGCGCCGCCGCCGGGCCGCTGATGGACTGGGGATCGCCCGACAACTGGGGCGACTTCTGGCGGCACATCACCGTCTGGCAGTTCCGCGTCTATATCGGCCAGCAGGGCACCATCGCCAAATTCCTGGGCGATGCGGTGGTCTTTGCCGCCGAACAACTCGGCACCGGGCTGGGGCTGATCGTGCTGCTCCTGGCAATTGGCGGGCTGGTGCGGCTGGCGCAGCGTAACCTGGCCCTGCTGATCGCCACCGTCCTCACCGCGATCTTCACCCTCATCTACACGCTGAACTACCAGATCCGCGAGGTCGTCGTGTACTACGTGCCGATGTACATGATGATCATCCTCTGGGCCGGGGTTGGCCTCGACTGGCTCCTGCACGCCTTCGCCGCCCGGCTAGCAGCGGCGGCCTCCCCGGCCACCGATCCGCAATCCGCCCGTCGCAATCCGCAATCCGTAACCCCTATCCTCGCCCTCGTCCCGCTCCTGCTGGGGGTACTGGCGCTGGGCTGGAACCTGGGGCGGGCGGGGCACCGCGACGATGGGTTGGCCGACGCCTACGCCCACAACCAGTTCAAGAACTTCGCCCCCAATGCCGTGGTCATCACCGACAACTGGGACCTCGTCTCCCCTAGCTACTATCTCCAGCATGTGCGGCACGAGCGGCCCGATCTGATCCTGATCGACAAGGGGCTGAGCCGCTACCCCTTCTACCTCGATTACATGGACCGCGAATATGCCGACATGCTGGCGGGCCTGAAAGACCTGGAAACCCCCTACCGCGACCAAGAGCGGCGCTGGGTCAACGGCGATCCGGCCTCACAGTGGCAACAACTCCCCCAGCTTTATGTCAATTTCATGCGCGGCATCGTCACCAAAAATATGGCGGCGGGTCGCCCGGTCTACTTCCAGTGGGCCGACCCAACCCACCTGGACAGCGAGTCGCAGCAGATCAGCAGCGGCTTCCAGGTCCACCCCAACGGCCTGGCCTTCCGCGTGGACGCCCAGCCGTTCACCGCTGCTCCGCCCGACCCCGCGTTCGACTTTCGGGGCATCCTGACCCAGCCCGTGCCCAAAGACGAAGTCGCCCATTCGGTGATCGACGCCTACCCCCTCGCCCTCGACCGCCTGTCCGCCTTCGCCGCCGCGAATAACCACCCCACCGAAGCCCAGCAATACGCCGCCCAGGCCGCCCAGGTCCGCGCCGCGCTGGGGTTGCTCCAACGGTAGCGGCGCGGTCAACGGACGATGAACGGAGATCTGGTCCTAACCATCGCGGCCCCGTGTAGGATAGGGCGCTGCCCATTGATGGTCGGGTGCCCCAGGCGTCAGGGACTCCCCATCAATGGGCAGAGCCATATCCTACAGCCGTAGGCCCACG
>JBBSAN010001040.1:0-2349 GCA_038252265.1 Chloroflexia bacterium | reverse complement strand
TGTATCGGCGGTGGCGGGTCAGCAGCTACAAGAATCTGCCCGCCGCACAGTATCAGGAGGTACTCGACTGGTTAGCGGGCTGGTATGGGGAGTTGCAGCGAGTATGAAGACCAACCCCTCAGGCGGACAACTTGTGCAACAGGAGGAAGGGCCGCGTTGTAAGAATACAACGCGGCCCTTCCTCCTGTTGCAGGGGGTAGCCAAGCTAGCCGGTGGATGTGCGGACCGCCCCCGTTGAACGCAGCGAGGCCAGGTACCCGCGCAGTGCCGTTAGAGGGGGGGGCCTGCGGGGCACCCGCTGGTAGAGGAGGCAGCGGGGATCACCGGCCGGCCTTGAAGGCTCATCTGCTGATCAACTAAATTGCGCAGGACTTCAAAAAAATAGGCCATCTTATTCTCGATTTGTCCACTACCCTGCGCACCCTGTGCCCGACGAGTACGCCGTCGCGCAACCTGGACAATGTCCACACCAAAAGTCTCGTCCGTCATCCCACTTGCCGTGTGAAGACGGTGCCATAACCGGTGGGCCTGAGTGACATTCGAGCTGCTATGCGTGCTATCGTGCAGTTCGCGTGACAAATCGGTGATAACGGCATCCAGATAAGGTGAATGCGGCCCCGTATTGCCGCGTGGTGGTGAGGGTAGTGGCGGCGGGGGGGTCCCACCCCCCGATCCTGGATTCGCTGCTCTGGGGGAGGCAGCGCGCAGCGGGATGGAAGTGGGCGGATCAGGCGGAGGAGGCGCAAGCGCGATGGGGAGCGGCGCAGGCATCACTGGGGGCAGGGCATCCGTCTGCTCGGATCGATCGGACACCGCCAGCGCTGGCGGCGGGCACCGTTGTCCCTTTCGCCGGGGCACGGCAGCCAGCGGTATGTGCGCAGGCACCCCTACCATCGAATTCGGGGTGGGGTCCACGACTCCGCCCAGATGGTGAATCACCGTGTCCAATAAGGCGCTAAAATCATACGCGCTGGGCGCCTGGCCGCCTTGATCATCCCGCCGTCCGACGAGGCGTAGGTAACCTGCTTTGACCAGCGTCGTTTTGATCTCGTGGATCTGGCTAAGACTGTAACCGGTGCGCGCCGCCATTTTCTTCAGGCTGGGATACGGCAGCGCCGTATCCCACTTGTGCGCGAGAATATAACTGACAAACCAGACCTGCTGCGGACTAAGCCCCAGTTGCGCCTGATAAGTGAATAATGCACACGGAATGGCCGCGATCCCGGCCCGGGCGATCACCCGCCCATAGCGCGCGACGAAGGAGGTATCGGCGCTCTCCTCAGAGAGTAGTGGCAGCGGACCATCTTCCTGAATCGGGGGACAAACCGGAGCACCCGCGTGGACCAACGCCTCTAAGACCCCAAAGAGGGGGGCGAAATCATATCCGTTCGTCGTCCGTCGCCCAATCGCGTCGTAACGTTCCCGCACCACGAGATACTGCCGCGCAACCAGACCCTCCCGCAGTTTCTGAATCTGCCGGAGACTAACCCCAGTTTCCCTGGCCATCTGGTTGAGACTGGGATAAGGCAGATCGGCATCCCATTTATGGGCCAGGATGTAGCTGATAAACCAGATATCCGGCGCAAATAGGCCCAGAGCCGCCTGATGCATAAACAAGGCATGAGGGATCGCCGCGACGCCCGCTTGCAGGATGACCCGCCCAAACCGCGCGGCCCAACTATGGCCGCGCGGCGTGGTAGTGGTAGCAGAATCGCCAGGTGATGAGACGTGTATTGTTGCCATCGTCCAACTCTCCAAGGATCCCCGACCAGACGACGCACGGTTGCGGATTGATCTTTCTCTCGCGTGGAGAAACACCCGCCTTTATGATCCTATCGACAACCGCAACATGTTGACAAACACGCTCGCTTCTGCTATAACACAAATGAAGACAAAGCGCGGCCTCCACTGGTCGTGGCTCTACATCTAAAACCCGCGTGGCGCCCACCAAAGCAGTACGCGGGTTTTCTCATGTCTGGATTCGGGGCCTGGAACACCGTCCGGACCCGCTATCTACGCCAAATAGGACAGGCTGCCCAGCCTCGTTGAGTGGCGTGTGAAATGTCAGCTAGAAGTAGCACAGTCACGGCTGATCGCCTCCCCCAGCACAGTCCCCCTTAATGGTTCACATGGTGCGTGACGCACCATGTCAGTGATTCTCATGATACCCGCATTCGTGGGGATCTGTCAAGATCCAATCGTGGTGAGCATTCAATCCTGCCGACCAGCAGCCCTACCGACCAGCAGCCGAACGCCACCAAGCCTGCAGCGAACCTAAACTTGCTGAGGCCAAACCGGCACACTGCTCAGCTCCCTCCCGGTCAGGGGGGGGAGTTAGCGTTCGCGTAG
>JBBSAN010001039.1:0-2352 GCA_038252265.1 Chloroflexia bacterium | reverse complement strand
CGCCTCATCCACCAGATGGAGCAACTCGGCTTCACCGTGACGGTGACCCCCGCTGCGGCGGCCGCTGGGGGTTAGTATTTCAGAGCAGTCGAGCTAAGCGCAGTAGCAGCATGTCCTGCTGGAGGATGGGTCCTATGACAACGGCGGACGTTCGCACCAGGGTGGGGAGCAGGTGGCCCGATTCCCATTGATAGCGGTCACAGGGATGGTCCCGTGTACGGCTGTGACGCACTTGGAAGCAGCACCCATGACGACCCACGCGAACTGGCATTGTACGCAGATGTACCCGGATGAGGTTGCCGCACGCGGCGGCGTTACCGCGCTGGAAGGGGGGCGCGGGGGGCGCGGGGGGCACGGCGCATCCGCCCCCACGGTGGGGGCGCGCTGCGGGCGGGCAGGGGCGGGGGTGGGGGCTCCGGCACGGTCTCTAAGTCTTGCGCCACGGCGCTGAGGTGTGCCACCGCCTCCTGGATTTGCTGGCTGCTACTGGCTGTCTGGCGGCTCACGTCCGCCACCTCGTACATCGTCGCGACCGTCTGTTCGCTGGCCGTGCGCTGTTGTTGCGTCGCCAGGCTGATCGCCTGGGCCAACTCCGCCGTGTCCTCGACCATGCGGATGATGTCCTCGTTGGCGGCGCCGCTCTGGTGCGCCAGGCTCACCCCCCGATCCGTCTCTTTGAGGCCTTCTTCGGTCGCCATCACCGCCGCTGCCGCCGCTGCCTGAATCTGCCCCACCAGCCCGCGCACGTCTTTGGTCGCGGCCACACTGCGCTGAGCCAGCTTCTTCACCTCGGCGGCCACGACCCCAAAGCGCTGCCCGGCTTCCCCCGCGCCCGCACTCTCCACCGCCGCGTTGAGCGCCAGGATATGGGTCTGCGCGGCAATCGTGGCGATCAGGTCCACGATCTCGGTGATGCGCTGGCTCTGTTCGGAGAGGGCCAGAATGCGGGTGGTGATGTCGTTGACGCGGGTCTTGATCATCGCCATGCCCATGATGCTGTCGCGCACCGCCTCCTGCCCCTCGTTGGCGCTGACTAACGCCTGGGCGGCAGCGCCCGCTACACCGGCGGCAGAGTCGGTGATCTGTCCCGCCGTCTGGGTCAGTTGTTCCAGCGTGGTCGACGCTTCGGCGACGGCGCTCTCCTGGTTGGCGGCATGGCGCGCTTGCTGGGCGGCGGTGGCGGCCAGTTCGGTGGCCGATTGGCTGATCTGGCGGGCGGTGGCCTGCATCCGCATGACCAGGGTCTGCGCGTGGGTCTGCTGGGTGAGCAAGGTCTGGTTCTGCTGGTGCAATGCGTCGAGCGCGTGCTGGATCTGTGCGCTGGAGAAGGCGGTCAGCGCGCCGACGGCGACAAACAAGAGGATGGCCGTCAGCAGCAGCAGCGGGACATCGTCGGCATGTTCCAGCCGATAGGTCCGCAAGGGGGGCATCCCACTAATGAAGAGCCAGCTGATGTCGGCACTGACGAGCAGGCCGATGGGCAACACGGCGCGCCAGTCTAGCAATGCGCCAGCCAGGGCGATGGGGACGACCAGGGTGAGCGGCGTGAGGAGGGTGGAGAGCCGGCCACTGGGGCCTTCACCGGTGGATAAGGCGGTGATCAGGAGGATGAGGAGCGCTAACAGGATCCAGGCGGTCCAGCGGACGCCGCCCCGGCGGGTGAAGTAATACAGGCCGAGGAAGGCTGCCGCGCCGATCAACGTCACCGGGCTAGCGGAGCCGGTCCCGCTGAACAGGCGGTACACCACATAGCTGAGCAACGATAGGACAATAAAACTGAGGAGCAAGCCATTAAGTAAGCGCCCCTGGCGGGCCTGGGTAGGGTCCGGGGCGGGACAGGCCAGTAAACGATCCAGCATAGCAGAGTCTCCTGGGTGGTGCAGGGGTGAGCGGGGCAATATGTCGGGGGCCGAGACGATGTCACTTTTAGTGTAGAGAGTCGGGCGACAAAAAGCAAGAGGCCGGGCAGCCCAAACGGGGCAGGCCGATCGTCCTTTCCGCTCCCGACCCCATTGCGGCGCGCCGAGCATAGCGCCAGCCCCGACCCCCCCGCCCTTGTCCGGTGTATGGCACGCTCAAGGATCTGACCAAGCTCCAAAACCACCGGCACCCGCTCTGCTGCTCGAACCGCTGCAACCAGTCCTACCGGCAGATGCAGAAGAAGACGTAATAGAAAGAGGCCGGACATGTCACATGTCCGGCCCGGCCTGGGCTAGTGGGTCATGCCGCAAATAGCTTGCCCTTCAGCCAGGTTACCAGCAGGCAGCGTTAGGCACGCACTCAAGGGCAATTAGCTTGCCATTCATTCAGGTTACCGACAGGCAGAGTTATGCGCGCACTCAAGGGCAGTTT
>JBBSAN010001038.1:0-2363 GCA_038252265.1 Chloroflexia bacterium | reverse complement strand
TGGCGCAATCGTTTCCGGATTTTGAGACAGCTTGCCCGGAGATCGGGGACATCCGGCCAGGCGCACACGTCGGTGCGCCGCTACAGCGGCAGCGGATGGTCGGTCCTCTTATGGGGGTGGGGAAGGGTGCGGGCAGGGGTAAAAGCCGAGAGCCGTGCGGCCCAATGGCGGCACGGCTCTCGACGGGAGGGGCGGGGAGTTAGTAGGTGCGGCGGACGCAGTACTCGGCCAGATCCAGCATTAGCGCCTTCGTCGGGCTGTCGGGCAGGATCGCCAGTGCGCTCTGGGCCTCGCGGGCGTAGAGCGTGGCCTGGGCCAGCGCCGCCGGGATGCCTTCGCTGGCGACGATGCGGGCGAGCAATTCCTGGAAGGCGGTCTCGTGCTCGGCGGTGCCGCTGTGCTGATCGCTGCCCGCCGGGGCTTCGCCAAAGACGATCTTGTTCTCTTTGATTAGCTGGGGCACCCGCACCACCCAGGCGCGCCATTCCTCCGGGTGGGCCTGGGCAAAGCGCATGACCGGCAGCGTCAGGTTGCCCTGATAGAGGTCGCTGCCCACCGGCTTGCCCAGTTCGGCCTCGGTGCTGGTGAAGTCCAGCACATCATCCACCACCTGGAAGGCGCGACCGAGCAGCAGCCCATAGTGCCGCGTCGCCGCGATCTCCTCTTCGGTGCAACCGGACAGGATCGCGCCGGTTTCCGCCGAGGTGGCGAACAGCGCGGCGGTCTTGCCGGTGATCCGCCGCTCGTATTCGGCGTCGGTCGGCAGCAGCGCCAGTGGATCGTCGTTCGGGGTGGGGGCAGGCTGGTCGGTCAGGGTGAGGCCGAGGCTGAAGGCCAGACCGGGCATGTTGACAAAGGCGTTGCGGAACATCTGGCGCAACTCGCCATCGCACAACTGGCGCAACGTGTCGGAGAAGCGGGCGATGACCCGCACATTGTTGGTTTCGGTGATGAGCACGGCGGCGCGGGCGAACAGGTAGTCGCCCGCCAGCACGGTCGCCGCCGGGTTCCAGAAGACGTTGAGTGTGGGCAAGCCCCGCCGCATCGGGGACTGGTCGATCAGGTCGTCATGCACCAGGCTGGCGGTGTGGAGGGTTTCCAGGGCCGCGCCGAGGGCCACGCTGCGTTCTTCTTCCGGGCGCCGCGGGCCGAGCCGCGAGGCCAGCAAAGCGAGCGCCGGGCGCAAGCGCTTGCCGCCACTGCCAAACACCCGATCCATTGCCAGGTGCAGCAGGGGGAATTCATCTTCATCGGTCGCGCGCAGCTTGACTTCGACGGCGTCCATCTGGGGGCGGATCGGTTCCAGCACGCTTCTCAGGTCGCGGCGCGGGGCGTTTTCAAGAACGGGCGCACTCTCAAGGCGGGGCACGCTCATCGTGGCAGGCATTGCAATGTACCTCCCTCGCACGTCGCCGTGCGAACATAGCATAACAACAAGGATTTTTCGGTCAAAGACCCTTTATGAGTCCTCATTTATTATAAGGGGGTACACGTGAAATGTCAATCTTTTCATAAAATTGTGAAAACTGATAGGGTGCCGCGCTTTGAACCTAATGCCCCCTTTTTGGGTACGGTTTATGAACACGCTTTACTCTCCCCCCGTCGTATGCTTGGCGCTGTTCCGGCCCCTGCTGGCCCTCTTTAGCGAAAGGAATCGATACGCATGGAACGCACATCGGCTACGACGACCCCGCCTGCTCGCCAAACGCCCCTTGGTGACGCAGCGGTGGTGATTGGCGGCAGCCTGGCCGGGCTACTGGCCGGGCGGGTTCTTTCCGACTATTTCCGCCAGGTGACGATTATCGAGCGGGATGCCCTGCCCGACGAGGTGGCCCCGCACAAAGGGGTGCCCCAGGGGAAACACGCGCACGGGCTGCTCGGCATGGGCCAGCAGATCATGGGCCGCTATTTCCCCGGCCTGTTCGAGGAATTGCGGAGCGCCGGGGCGACCCCGGTGGACCTGGGCTACGATACCGGCTGGTATCAGACCGGGTGCTGGCGGGCGCGGACCCGCACCGGCATGATCGCTTCGTTGCAGAGCCGCCCGTTCCTGGAAGGGGCAGTGCGCCGCCGGGTGCGGGCGCTGCCGAACGTGCAATTCCTGACCGAGTGCGACGCGACCGGCCTCCAGACCGA
The DNA here is from genome assembly GCA_038252265.1 of Chloroflexia bacterium. GTDB lineage: Bacteria > Chloroflexota > Chloroflexia > QHBQ01 > JAICKM01 > JBBSAN01. The sequence goes on along the minus strand of JBBSAN010001038.1, from coordinate 227 downwards.
CCCGGCGCGGGGGCGGATCACCGGGGTCCACATCCATCAGCGCGGCGGCGCGGTGGACGAGGCGACAGTGCCCGCCGATCTGGTGGTAGACGCCGGGGGGCGGGGGTCGCGGGTGCCGTTGTGGCTGGAAGGGTTGGGCTATCCCCGCGTGGAAGAGGCCCAGGTCAAGATCGATTTGGCCTACACCACCTCCTTCTATCGCATCCCGGCCAACTTCGCCGCCGACT
>JBBSAN010001037.1:0-2363 GCA_038252265.1 Chloroflexia bacterium | reverse complement strand
TCCCCCAGGCGCAACCCGCCCTTCCAGAGGTCCATGAAGACCACTCCGTCCAGCACCGCCTCGCCCAGCAGATCGACATTGATGAGCTTCATCGACGACCGGCGATCGCTGAGGCTGCAGCGAAAGACCAGCCGTGCGGTGGCGGGATCGCTGCTGAAGATGCGCAGGGTCCCCTTTGGATAGAGGACAAAGCCGCCTCCTTCCTGGTGGGAGCCGCCATTGTCCCGTTCATTCAGGTGGCCGCCGTAATCGGAGGTGCTCACGAGAATGGTGGCATCCCGGGTGAGGGGCCGGTCGGGCAAGCCGGCCTGGAGGTTGCCATGCACATGGAAGCAGGGGCCTCGCGTCCAGTCGACACGCTTGCCCCAGAGCGCCCCGTCGAGCAGCACCAGAGTCGCCCCGGGGTCCACCATGAACCCGTTGCGGGTATCATTGCTGAAATTGCTATCTGGGCCGAGGATGGTTATCCCCTTTATGGAGGAGAACTTGTCCCTCGATGTGAAAGTCCCGAGCAGCTCCACCGAGGCATTGGCCTCCTTGATGACGCCTATATACTGGGCGATGGCCAATTCGGATTCAGGGCGCCAGTGCTTGGCATCCTTGGCTCCCCACACGCCGAACTGCACATCCAGGCTGCTGGTTCCCAGCGGCTGGACCGGCAGGACATCGAAGCGGGCATAGGTGTTCCGACTACCCACCCAATTATGCTCGAAGCGGGTGCTAGCAGACCCTCCTCTATGGACCCATTCATTGCCGTGAACAGCGCAGCCAAAAGACGTGATTAAGCCATTGCGCTCTACCATAATGTGGCGCACGACGTAGTTCAGGCGCCCCTCGGGGAGTTGCGGTTGCTCACCAGGTAGCAGCTTGTACTGGTTCCCGGGGGCCGAGGGCAGGAGCACATCGGTCTGATCATCCCACCAGACCTTGCCAGTAGGGGCCTCGCCGTAGATGAGCCAGTTCTCAGTTTTGGAGAAGTTGCCGCTCGACCCCGGCTGGGCCCAGATCAGCAGGCGCTTGGGCGGGGCCCAGGTCTCCGTGGCATAGGCGGGGACGGGCGCCGCGCCCGGCTTCTTGGCGGTGGCGGGGCCCACATCCGCCCCCGGCGGCGCGTCAGGCCAGCCCTTCCAGCTCCAGTAGCGATCCTCCTCGGTGGTGAGGGGACGGGCCGCATTGAGCACGACCTTCTTCGGGTCCTTGGCCAGGGTATAGCTGGCCACGAAGCGCTTTTCGAAGGAGGCCACCGTCCCGCCGCTGGGCGAATACAGGAACAGGTAGACATCCGTCTGGCCCACTAGGCCGCCGGCCACGCTGCGGCCGTCCACCAGGGCCAGCTCTACGGGCTGGATGACCAGGGGCTGGGCGACGCCGGGCACCGGCGCGGTGGCCGCGGGCGCTCCTGCCGGCGGCTTCACCGGCGGGGCTTCGCCCGACAAGGCGACGGTGGCGGTGCCGACGGCGAGAAGGAGGCCGGCGGCGGCGATGAACGGGGTAAAGGCGGTAATGGTCATGGTATTGATGACTCCGGTGGCGAGGGCGCTGGCTCCGGCGGAGGGCGTCCCGGTGGTGATGCTGATAAGGGTCGTGGCGCTGACGGGCAGGGCGGCGGCCTGGGCCTGCGCGCCCAACAGCCCCAAGAGAGCGGTGCTGCCCACCACCACCACCTGGCGGCGGGCTAACAAGTCCCGCAGGCCGGCTAGGCCGCGGTGCACCAGCTTATAGGCGTGGTTGCGGCTGACACCCAAGGTGGCAGCCACCTCATTGCTGCTATAACCAGCCAGGTATTGCAGGCTTACGGCCACCCGCTGAGGTTCGGGCAAGAGCAGCAGACACTCGTCCAGATGGCTGAGCGCCTCGCTCGGGTCCGCTTCCTGCCTTGCCGATTGCGCGGATGCAGCCTGTTCTGCCACCTGCCGTCGTACCTGGGCCCGCCGGGCGTTATGGCTGACATTGCTGCTCACCCGCAGCAGCCAGGCCACCAGGCTCGGGGCCTTGGCAGCCGCCTTGGGTCGGCGGAAGAGCACCAGGAAGACCGCCTGAAGGCAGTCGTCGACAGCCTCGGGCGGCGCTTGTCGCAAGCAGGCGCTGCGTACCAGCCCATGGTGCCGGGCCAAAAGGACGGCGTAGGCCTCCTGGTCGCCCTGGCACTAGGAATTAAGCAGTTCAGAATCGGCGGACATGGCATGAGTATATCTCCGATCATCGAACGGTTCTTCCACCAATCTTGCTGGCGGTTGCCAGACGCCCAGCGGCGCAGCGCCGATACCCGCCTTAGATCCCTGCTACGAGGTGCTGCGACCGAGAAAACGTAGCGCGGAGTGCGGGGGTCAGGGCGTTCGTCAACTGGATGGATTGCCATCGCC
>JBBSAN010001036.1:0-2366 GCA_038252265.1 Chloroflexia bacterium | reverse complement strand
GCAGGTGCTGACCGTGCCCGGCGGCCTCCAATCCACCACCAAGGTCGATGCCCACCTCCGCTGGCAGGCCGACGCGCCCAAGCCACTGGTGCAGAACGCCCTGCTCGACTTCTTCAGCGGGGCCGCCGAAACCACCTGCCGCGTCACCCTGCTCGATGCCGAGACATTGGAACCGGGGCAAAAGGGCTGGGTGCAATTGCGGTTGAAAGAGCCGGTGGCGCTGGCGAAAGGTGACCGCTTCATCCTGCGCCAGCCGTCGCCCAGCCAGACGGTCGGTGGCGGCGCGGTGGTGGACCCGCAGGCTCGCCGCCATCGCCGCTTCAACCCCACCGTGCTCCAATCGCTGGCAACACTGGAAAAAGGCACCCCGGCGGAACTGGTGCTGGCCGCGCTGGGCCAGACCGCCGTCGAAGTCCGCGCCGCGCTGGACCAGACCGCCCTCCCCGCCGAGGCCGCCCGCGCCGCCCTGACCGACCTGCTGGCGAGCGGCGAGGCCGTGCGCCTGGGGGCACCCGACGCGGCGGGCGCGCCCCAGCCGGCGACGCTGCTGATGAGCCTGGCCGGATGGAACGCGCTGCTGGCCGGGATGCAGGCCGCGTTGACCGGCTACCACACCCAATATCCCCTGCGGCGCGGGATGCCCAAGGAAGAATTAAAGAGCCGGTTGGGCCTGATCCCGCGTATATACAGTGCGGTGCTGGCGCGGGCCACCGGCCTGGCCTTGCTGGTGGAGGACGGGCCGACCGTGCGCCTGCCGGGTCACACCGTGCAATTCACCGGGGCTGCCGCCGCGCAGGTCGCCCGCTGGCAGGCCGCCGGGGCCGCCACGCCTTACAGCCCGCCCTCACCGGGGGAGGTGGGCATGGACGCCGAAGTGCTGAGCGCCCTGCTCGACCGGGGCGATCTGGTGAAAGTGGGCGACGATATTTTCTACCCCCGCGCTACCTATGAAGCGATGGTGGCGCGCATCCTGGCGGTGATCGATGAGCGTGGCAGTGCGAGCGTGGCCGACCTGCGCGACCTGTTCCAGACCACCCGCAAATATGCCGTGCCGTTCATGGAGCACCTCGACGAGGTGCGCGTGACGCGGCGGCAGGGAGACGTTCGTGTCCGCTGGTAACGTTAAACGCCGGGCGCTGGTGCCGCGCCTGGCCGGGTTGGGGGTCGCCGGGCTGGCGACGGCGTTGGGGTTGGCCGTGGTCTATGCCAACACGCGCCTCGATCAAGTCGAAACGCTAGAGCCGGAAGAGGCGGCGGGCGACGGCCAGTTCGTCACCGTCGATGATGTGCGGCTCCATTATCTCGACGGCGGGGCCATGACCGGCGACCGCCCTCCGGTTTTGCTGCTCCACGGCTTCGGCTCGTCCACCTACTCCTGGAGGCACACCATGTCCGCCATTGCCTCGCACGAGCGGGTGCTGGCTCTGGACCTGCCGGGCCACGGCTACTCCCAGCGTGTCACCACCTCGACTTATAGCCTGCGCCGTTCCGCCGATCTGGTCGCCGGGTTCCTGGCGGCGCTGGGTATTGACCGCGCGGTGGTGGTGGGCAACTCGATGGGCGGGGCGGTGGCGCTGCAACTGGCGATCAGCCACCCCCAACAGGTTGCCCGCCTGGTCGTGGTGGACACGGTGATCAGTAGTGCCGACACCCGCCGCCCGCCCGCCGCGCTGATGCGGGTATTGACCGCCGGGCCGCTGGGGCGCGCCTTCGTCTATTACACCTTCGGCAACCCGGCCTTTGCCCGGCGCGGCCTCCAGGCCAGCTATGCCGACCCGGCCCGGCTGAGCGACGTGTCGTTCAACAGCTACCGCGCCCCGCTGCGGGTGCGTGGCACCGCCCAGGGGTTGGTAGCGATGACCACCAGCCCACCCGACGATGACCTGGCCGAGGGCATCCCCAGCATCACCGCGCCCACGCTGATCATCTGGGGCGACGGCGACCGGCTGATCCCGCTCAGCACCGGCGAGCGCCTGCACGGGCTGATCCCCGGCAGCCAGTGGACTGTGCTGCCCGGCTGCGGCCACCTGCCGCAAGAAGAGTGTCCCGCCTTATTCAACGCCGCCCTGACCGCCTTTTTGGCCGCCGGATCAACGCCCCCCTGACCTCATAGCTGCCCCCTGGCACCCCCGAGTAGCCCCGGCGTACCGGGCGGATCCCCCCCTTTTTGCCGCACCGGGACATTTGTCCCGGTCCTGAATCCGTCGCTGGTCTGACAACACTTGACAAACGCTCACCAATTTGGTAGAATGCTGGGCATCCTGTTGTGCGCGGGTTTGGTAGTAGGAGGAGCATCCCCGCCAGCAGTACGTAAGTAAGGATGTGCCCGGCTGGTGGCGACCGCCTGGCTTTCACCGGGCCCATGT
>JBBSAN010001035.1:0-2367 GCA_038252265.1 Chloroflexia bacterium | reverse complement strand
TCCGAGTCGTGCTCGCTCTCGCGCAGCAACAACTTGAACAGGCCGATTTGTTGCTGCGCCGTCACCATGCGGACGTAGCCCTGCGCCAGCACAGGCAAGAATTCGGCGGGCGGCATCGCCTCCAGATCCGGCGGGAACACCAGCACCTGCTGGGCATCCATGCGCCGGGTCAGCACGGCGGCGAACAACTCCGCCTTGTTGGGGAAGAACCAGTAGAGCAGGGCCGAACTCACCTCGGCCCGCCGGGCGATCGCCCGGATGGACCCCCCGGCATAGCCGCGTTCGGTGAACTCCGCCTCTGCCGCATCGAGAATAGCGCCCCGCCGTTCTTCCGACGGTCCCTGTCGTCGCCCCATACGACCCTTTCTTAATCGAACGTTTGATTAATTACGAGACTATTATAGATCCATCTATCGCGGGAGTCAAGGGGTGTGGGTTAGGCATCTTGCCAGCTTGTTGGTATCGGCTGTGCCTCCAAAGCTGTCATCCTGAGCGCAGCGAAGGATCTTGTTGGTGGTCGAAGGTGCGTAGGGGAATATCCATATCTTCGGCAACAGTCTGGTGGCCCCAACAAGATCCTTCGCTGCGCTCAGGATGACAGCATGGGGAGTGGAGACGTGGCCTCTGGCGTAGGAGCTTATGTTGTGGCGGGGAGCAAGACCAGCGCACAGACGGCGAGGGCAGCGGTTTCGGCGCGCAGGATGCGGGGGCCGAGGCTGATCGGGGTGAGTCCTGCCGCCGCGGCCTGGGCCATCTCGGCGGGGCTGAATCCGCCTTCGGGGCCGACGGCGAGGGCGACGTGGGCGGCGGCGCGCACCCCGGCCAGCGCGGCGGCGAGGGGGGTGGTGGCCTCTTCCCAGGGGAGGAGTGCGGCCTCGGCCAGGGCCATCGCCGCGCAGGCGTCGGCCCAGCGGATCGGGGGATGGAGCGCTGGCAGGGTGCCCCGGCGGCTCTGCTCCGCTGCCTCGCGCACGATGCGCCCCCAGCGAGCCGCTTTTTCCGGCTCGCTGGCCTCGGCCAGGGGCACCACCGTCCGCTCGGTTATGACCGGCACAATCGCTGCCACGCCCAATTCGGTCGCCTTCTGCAACACCCAGGCGAAGCGTTCCCCTTTGAGCACCGCCTGATAGAGGGTGACGTGCGGGTGGGGCGGCGGCGGGGCGGCGCGGCAGGCGACCACCTCCCCGCTGACCTGCTTACGGCTGAAGGTGGTCAACACCACCTCGGCCTCGCGGCCCGCGCCGTCCAGCAAGATCACCCGGTCGCCGGGCCGCAGCCGCAGCACCACCCCCGCCTGATGGACCAGGTCCAGGGGCAAATCCACCGGCGCGCCCGGCGTCAGGTCGAAATGGGGGGGGACGAAAAACCGCTGCACAGGTCAGGAATGAGGAATGAGGAATGAGGGATGAGAACGAGACGCTGGCTCATTCCTCATTCCTCATCCCTCATTCCTACGATGGCGAGCCAATCGCCCTCTTCGCGGCGTTCCAGCAGGCGCAGTCCGGCGGCCTGGAGCGCGGCATCCACTTCGTCGCCCCGTTCACCGATGATGCCCGAGGCCAGGAGGACGCCGCCCGGTTCCAGCGCGTCATGCAAGGCCGGGGCCAGGGCGATGATCACGCGGGCCAGGATGTTGGCGACGATCAGGTCATAGCGCCGAGCGGGCGGCACGCCGACTTCCAGCGACCCGGCTTCGACGGTGATCCGGTCGCTCAGGCCGTTGCGATCCACATTCTCCGCCGCCACCGTCACCGCCACCGAGTCCACATCCAGCGCCCAGACATGGAGGGCCGGGTCGCCCAGTTGCGCCGCCCCGATGGCGAGAATGGCCGACCCGGTGCCTAGGTCGAGGATGTACCGCATCTCGGGTTTGACATAATCTTCCAGGGCGCGCATACAGAGCCGGGTCGTGGGGTGGAGGCCGGTGCCGAAGGCCATACCGGGGTCCAGTTCGATGATCAGTTCTTCGGGGGCGGGGCTATACTCCAGCCAGGAGGGTTTCACCGTCAGCCGCTGGCCGATGCGCTGGGTCTGGTAGTGGCTCTTCCAGGCGTTGGCCCATTCTTCCTCGCGTACCTGCGTCACCACCAGCGGCCCCACCGTCCGCATCCGCCCCAGGTACCACAGCCCCTCGGCGATGTGCTGCCGCGCTTCCTCAGCGGCGGGTTCGTCCACCAGATAGGTCCGCACGCTGACCGGCGCGGTGGGGTCCACCGTGTAGTCCTCGTCCGGCTCCGGCACCACGGCCTCTTCCACGACCACGCCCTGGTTATAACCGTACTGAGCGAACAGCTCCGTCACGGCCTCCACAGCTTCGGGATCAACTTGTACAGCGAGTTCGAGCCAGTCCATAGTCAGTGGTCAGTG
>JBBSAN010001034.1:0-2367 GCA_038252265.1 Chloroflexia bacterium | reverse complement strand
GCGCCCCAGCAGGCCGAGCAGGATATCATAGGGCGGGCGGTTTTCGGGGTGCCACTCCAGGCGTGCCCGCTCGAAATACTGCACAGTGGTGTCGGTGCCTTTTGCCTGATCGTATTCGTGGAACTCCTCGGTGATCGGGTAGCCGAACTGGTCCAGCCCGCCATGCGCCTCCCAGTAGACGCGGAATCCACCTTGCAACGAATGCCCCACGAGCGGGAAATAGAGCACGCCGGGCAGGTGCGGGTCGGGCACGCGCCCGGTGGGTGGGCCACCGGCGGGGGTCGGCAGCACGGGCGTGCCGGTCGGCAGCGGCGGCGGTCCTGAAGTCGAGGGTGGCGGCGCGAAGGTGGGCGAGGGGGTCCAAGTCGCCGTCGCCGTGCGCGTAGGTGTTGAGGTGACGCAGCGGTCGGAGTATTCCGCAATCAAGGCAGTGTGGGGTATGATCGTATTTCCCACAGCCCATAGCCGGTTTGCATTGAACGCTGCCACAGCAACGAGCTCGTTCCGGCTAGAATCGGTGTTCGGGCTGTCCATCTGCGTCCAGGCCAGGCCATCCCAATGCAGGATGAGCGATTTCGAGTTGGGGATGGCGGGACTCGGTGCCTCGTCCACATACGCCCCGACGGCCCAGGCATCATTCGGGCTGATGACATTCAAGCCGGAGAGTTCGCCGCCGCTCAGGCCGGGATTGGGGCTGGGTACGGCCTGCCAGGTGGTTCCGTTCCAGTGCTGAATCAGCGTGGCGGAGCTTAGATTGTTATAGGGGCTGGTGGGCGTGGTGATAAAGCCTGCGGCCCACACATCGCGGCTCCCGCTGGCGGCCACCGCCTGGAGACTGCTGTAGGAGTAGGGACCCACTCCGCCCGCATTGGGCAGAATGCTCCAGGTGGTGCCGTCCCACCGCTCGATCAGGGTGCCGTTGCCCCGGTCGTCCGTATAGCTTCCTACCGCCCACACTTCATTTGGCCCAATAATGGTCACCGCGTTGAATTGTGCCCCGTTGCCATTCGGGCTGGCAACGGCCTGTTCTTGCCAGCGTGTCCCGTCCCAGTGGAGCACATAAGGCTCGGTCAGCGTGCCGTCCGCGATCCACCCGACCGCCCAGGCATTGTTCGGGCCGGTCGCCGCCACCCCGTGCAGCGTGCTAAACGGTGCCCGTTGTGAACTGGGGCTGGGCACCACCTGCCAGGCTATGCCGTCCCAGTGCAAAATCAGGGTTTTTCCATCGGCCCCTCCGACCGCCCACACATCGGCAGGTCCGGTTGCGGCGACCCCGCTAAGGGGTGGGGTTGATGCTGGAACGCTGGGTAATGCTACCGTCTGCCAGCTATTACCATCCCAATGGACTGTCCAGGGCACCAGTGAGCTATTATAGACCCCACTTCCCCCAACAGCCCATACATCAGTAGGGCTGATGGCGGCGACCCCGTTCAGGTAATTGTAATCGCTTGTGATCGCGGCGGGTGCTAAATGCCAGGTTTGGGTACAGGCCGCGCTCATCGTTCGTTCTGGCGCTTGTGCCTGCCCCACCGGCGTATAAATCAGCGTACCACCAACAAGAAATAGCACTACACTACATAGACATAGCCTGATCCCTTGCTGCTTTCTCATTGTTACCTTCTCCAATCTGCACACCTCTATGGCGCTCTCATCAGATGTGGCAACGTTATGCACCGGGACATAGAGCCTTCTATGATCAACAACGGGCTACTGGGCGCAAGGTTGCGGGACACAAAAGCGATGAGCGCTAAGTGCCAAACCACTCATCGCTCATCGCTCATCGCTCATTGCTCGTCTCTACAGCGGCATGGCGACCTGGATGTTCTCGCCTTCCCCGGCGCGGCGGGGCGGGGTCAGGCCGAGATGCTGGTAGGCGTGGGGGGTGGCGATGCGGCCTCGCGGGGTGCGCTGGAGGAAGCCCAGTCAACACATTACACCTCACGGTTCACGTTTCACGGCAACCAGCCCTGCCGCCGCAAGACCTCGGTACCGAGCAGGCCCAGGCTGACCCGGTACGGGTCGGGCAGTTCGGGGTGGTATTCCAGGCGGTTGCGCTCGAAGTACTGCACCAGATAGGGCTGGCCGTCGGCCTGGTTGACCTCGGTGAACGGGTTGCTGATCGGGTAGCCGTAGATCGGCAGCCCGCCGTGGGTCTCCCAGTAGGTGGACAGCTCTGGCGCGATCACATGCCCGGTTTCGGGGATGAAACGCGGGGGGGGCGGGAAAGGCGCGGGCTGGGGCTGGAAGGGCAGCTCGCTCTCGCGCCCGGCGGTGACGGTGCGCCCCAGCAGGCCGAGCAGGATATCATAGGGCGGGCGGTTTTCGGGGTGCCACTCCAGGCGTGCCCGCTCGAAATACTGCACAGTG
>JBBSAN010001033.1:0-2369 GCA_038252265.1 Chloroflexia bacterium | reverse complement strand
GATGGAGCGCGATATGCGCAATAAGTTCTTCCTGGCCCTCGTGCTGACCATTCCGGCGGTGCTCTATTCCCCGTTAGGCCGGACGCTCCTGGGGGTGCAACTCCCCACCTTTGGGGTGGATCCCAATTGGATCATGCTCGTGTTGACCACGCCCGTGGTCTGGTATTGTGGGTGGATGTTCATCGCCGGTGCCTACTATTCCCTGCGGCGGCGGATGCTCAACATGAGCGTGCTGATTGCCACCGGCGTGCTCGCCGCCTATGGCTTCAGTGTGTTGATCACGATCCTGGGCGGCGAGACGTTCTTTGAAGCAGCGGCGATGTTGGTGACCTTTGTCCTCTTTGGGCACTGGATGGAAATGCGCGCCCGCCGTGGCACCAGTGATGCCCTGCGGGCCCTCTTTGATCTCGTCCCCCCACAGGCCACGGTACTCCGCGATGGCATCGAGGTGACGATCCCCAGCAGTGCGGTGCTGGTGGGCGACCTGGTGGTTTTGCGCCCTGGGGACAAGGTCGCCGTGGATGGGCTGGTCACCGAAGGAGAGACCAGCATTGACGAAGCCCTGGTGACGGGCGAAAGTGCTCCGGTCACCAAGCGGCCTGGGGATCCGGTGATTGCGGGATCGATCAACCGGAGCGGCAGTGTCCGCTTCCAGGCCACCAAGGTGGGGGCCGATACGACCCTGGCCCAGATCGTCGCGCTGGTCCAGCGCGCGCAAAACTCCAAAGCCCCCGGGCAACGTCTGGCCGACCAGGCCGCCCAATACCTGGTGATCCTGGCCGTCGGGTCGGGCCTCCTAACCTTTCTAATCTGGTATTTTCTCGGCCATGCCACCGTGATCACCGCCCTGACCTTTGCCATCTCGGCGGTGGTCATCGCCTGCCCCGATGCGCTGGGCTTGGCCACGCCGACCGCAGTGGCCGTCGGCACGGGCCTCGGGGCGCAGTACAACATCCTGATCAAAGACGCCGCGACCCTGGAGAACGTGTCCGGGATCACCGCCATCGTGCTGGATAAGACCGGCACGTTGACTGAAGGCCACCCTGCCGTCACCGACATCGTGGTAACCGGGGGGCAGACCGAGGCGGAACTGCTGCGGCTGGTCGCCAGTGCCGAGCGTTCTTCCGAACACCCCCTGGCCGAAGCGATCGTGGCCGGTGCCCGCGCCCGCAACCTGCCTTTGGCCGATCCGAGCGGGTTTGAAGCCATTGCCGGCCACGGTATCCGGGCGACGGTGGAGGGCCATGCGCTGCTGGTGGGCAACCGCAAACTGATGGACGATCAACAGATCGGGGTAACAGCGGTCGAAGGGCTGGCAGCGGCACTGGCGCAAGCGGGCAAAACGCCGATGTTTGTCGCCGTCGATGGACAGGCCGCCGGGTTGATCGCGGTCGCCGATCCGCTCAAGCCGAGCGCCCGCGCCGCTGTGCAGGGGCTCCAGGCGCGGGGCATTGAGACCGTGATGATCACGGGCGACAATCAGCGCACCGCGGCGGCGGTGGCCGAGCAGGTTGGGATCACCCGCTTCTTCGCGGAAGTTTTGCCCGCCGACAAAGCACGGTACGTCCAGCAATTGCAGGGCGAGGGCAAGCGCGTGGCGATGGTGGGTGACGGGGTGAACGACGCGCCAGCCCTGGCGCAGGCCGATATCGGCATCGCCATTGGCGCGGGCACCGATGTCGCCATCGAAACGGCCAACGTGGTGCTGATGAAGAGCGACCCGCTGGATATTCTGCGGGCGATCACGCTCTCGCAGGCGACCGTGCGCAAGATGAAGCAAAACCTGGTCTGGGCCTCGGTGTACAATGTACTGGCGATTCCGGTGGCCGCCGGCATCCTCTATCCGAGCTTCGGCATCATGTTGCGCCCGGAATGGTCGGCGCTTTTAATGTCCCTCTCCTCGATTATTGTCGCCGTGAACGCCGTGCTGCTGAAGCGCGTGGGGCGCGAATTAGCGGCCCCGGTGAGCCTGGGGCCGAGCACAGTCCCCCAGCCCGCCGGGAGTACCGGATAGCCGGGGTGGGAAGGGTGGCGTGATCAGCCCTGACGGCGCAAGGTGACCAGTTCATGCAGGGCATCACCTTCCCCTGAGCCACTGGTTGTCTTCCGCACTTATCCTGGTTTCTGAGCGCTATAGAGGGCCAGGGTTGCCCCACAGAGTCGGATAGCGCTTGCGCTCCTGGACGGCCCGAAATCCCGCTTGCCGGATGAGCGGGGGCAAGCGCCCCCGCTCATGGTCGGTCGTGGTCGCGAAGCCATCCAGGAGTTGCACGCCCAGGAAGGCCAGCCGGAGTAATCCATTCTGGGCGGGTCCCCAATCGGCGATATGCACCGCGCCGCCGGGCCGCAGGACGCGGAACACCTCACTC
>JBBSAN010001032.1:0-2374 GCA_038252265.1 Chloroflexia bacterium | reverse complement strand
TCGGCGTCCCTGTCCGGTCACGTGCGCGAACCATTCCGCCATGATCGTGTTCAGCACCCGCCAGCCGTCCGGGATGGTTTGGAGTTTGCCGACGCCGTGAAAGCGGTAGCCCTCAAAGCTTGCCGCTTCGACGATCCGCAGTTGCTCGCGGACCGCCCGCAAATAGAGGGCCGTGTCAATTTCGAAGCCGTCTACGTTCGTAATGTCAATGACATCGAGGCAGTAGCGCCAGAAGGCGTGGTAGCCGTAGCAGAGATCGGTGAACTTGCTGCCGAAGAGCAGGTTGGCCATATGGACGAAGACGGCGTTCCCCCACTGTCGATAGCGCGGCATATCTGTGGTGCCGCCATGGTGAGCGAACCGGCTGCCCTTTACAAAATCGGCCCCCTCGACCAGCGCCCGCAGGAAACGCGGAATTTCGCGCGGGTCGTTCGATCCATCGGCGTCGAGCACGACAACGATGTCGCCCCTCGCTGCCTGGTAGCCGGCCCGCAGGGCCGCCCCCTTGCCCAACTTGGGCTCCAAAATGACCTTACTGGAGGGCAGGAGCTGCCGGGCGACGGCAATAGTGTCATCGCTGGACCGGCCGTCGACTAGAATTACTTCGTCCACCACCTCCAGCGGCAGGTAAGGAAACACCAACGGCAAGTTCTTCGCCTCATTCAACGTGGGCACAATTACCGACACCGTATACTTTTCGTACGACATAGCCACCATCTCCAATGTTGCGTGAATTGACGTTCTAATACCTGGCGCCGGCCACCCCCGGGCCAGACGCGGAAAAAAAAGGGTAAACGGTCGGTTGAGACCATTACGCCCCCAATAACAAACGGGCGCGATCAGCACACCCGTTCGAGCCGCTTGAGCGCATGCAGGCCGCTGGGCCAGCAATTGCGATCAAGCCCTTCTTATGAATAGTTGTAAAACGGTTAGGAGTTGGATTTTGTGCCCGCACCTAGTGGTCATCGAGTAAGTCGACGACGCAGCTGAGCTACGGCTTCCACTCAACCAGTGGCCATGATATGCGAGGTTTTCTAAAGTTCTCGCTGCGACATACAAGATAGATTATACAAAAGTATTGAAGGCCTGTCCTACAGAGAAAGGTAATAATACCGTTATAAAACTTGCCGCGATTGTATGCTTGCCCAGGGGCGGTGCCCTGCCCGTTGCTAGGGGGGCTGGATCGGAAACGCTAGCTATCGTATGTTTCGAACGCTATGCGTATGCGGCGGCAGACAAACTTCTGGGTGGTTGCTATTCTTACAGTCCTTCTAAGCCTTTTAGTGCTGGCCTGGCTGGCTTGCGCCCGCCTATTCACTGGCCCTGGGGCCGCGGTGCCCACCCCACCCAGCCTCCTCGCCTGCGCCTACTAGGCCGCCCAGCTTCGGTTCGACCGCACCGAGCTCGTCCCCGATCCCGACCGCTGCGCCACGTCCAGCGGCAACCCGCCCGCTCGTGTTGCCCGTGCCAACGCCACACCGAAACGCCTCTATTGGGGGGCGTGGCTAGACGGCCCGCCAGTGGCGGCCGCGTTTGAACCGCCGCGCACGATCCACACCTTTAGCGTCTCCGGTTGGTTTGCACCCAGAAGATTGCCAGTGAACCCGCATTTTTGCAAAGGGCGAGCGTCCTACGGAACCTTTGCCATGGATAATTGGGGCCCTACCACAGCCGCACGAAGGGCTAGATCGCGCTGTTTGCCCTAATCCGCGCCTGCTTGTGAATTTCCTGACGCCGAAGATACAATACAGCAGTACTGAAAACCCAGGCGGGAAGTTTGGAAAGAAACTGGTACTAAAACTTGGCGTGCTATATCCCTGCCCAGTAGCGGTGGCTGATTACGGGCTTGGCGTTGCCTTGCTGAACACTTAAGATAGGATGCCTCGAGCGAATTGCGGATTCTGCGGCAGTCCAACCTCCGGGTCGTTATTATTCTCATCCTCCTTCTAAGCGTCACCGTGCTAGCCTGGCTGGCTGCCTACCGCCTGTTCTCCGGCGACGGCGGCGCGCTGCTCACCCCAGTGGCCACGACGCCGGCGCCCACGGGCCCTCCCCTTATTAGTTCGACCGTCACCAGCCCGACTGTGACCGCCGCGCCGCGCTCGACCGCCACGCGCCCTCCCGCGCTGCCGGTGCCAACCCTCCCGCCCAAACGCCTCTACTGGGGCGCGTGGCTCGATGGCCAGCCGATGGCGGCCGCCTTTGAGCCGCAGGGCACCATCCATACGTTTGAGACCGAGGTGGGCAAGGGCCTGGCGCTCATTCACTGGGGCCAGGCTTGGCGGCGCGACGGCGAGTATCAGCTTTTTCCCGCCGTCAATTTCGACAACATCCGTCAGCACGGGTCGATCCCCCTGTTGGACTGGGGCGCTTG
>JBBSAN010001031.1:0-2379 GCA_038252265.1 Chloroflexia bacterium | reverse complement strand
TGCTGTGAGGGCGGCCGCGATGCCGAGGCTTGCCCCGAGGTCATCGTGGATGTACGAGGGGGTCCAGGTGAGTGTGCCCACGGACACCGAGATGCCGGCCACGTTCACCAGCCCCAGCAGAGTGACCGGCCAGGAGCGCACCAGCGACCAGAGATCCGCAGCCAGCCCCCGCGGAGTCAACCGAGTGGAATCCACCGGCGGGCCGGATCGGACCTCAGCCGAGCTGAAGGTGACTACCCCGACCACCAGACACAGGGCAGCCGCGACCAGGAAGAAAGATCGGTATCCGCCAGCCTCGACTACCCGGGCAAGCACCAGGAATAGAAACAGATATCCCAATCCGGAGGCTCCGCCGTAAATAGACCACGCCCGTCCCAACCTCTCTGTGGGCAGGCAGCGGACGAGGAGCACCCCGGCCGAGGGCAGCATCGTGCCCGCCCCGGCGCCTTGAAGGCCCCGCGCCACGGCATACCACGCGTACGACGACGAGGCCGCGAAGAGGAGCGATCCCAAGACCATGCCGACGAAACCCACGGCCAACACGCGCCCCGCGAATCGAGCAGCAATCGCACCCGCCGGCACTTGAGCGGCCGCGTAGGTGACTAAGAAGGCTGACATGAGCAGGCCCACCCGGGCCGAGCTCAGGCCTTGATCGGTGCGAAGACCCGGCGCGAGCACGGGGATAGCCCCCTGCATGACGGCTACCACCAGGAAGCCGAGCGATAGGACAGCGCTGAGCCGGTCTGCCTGGCGGGGAAGGAGTTTCGCGTCTGGTTCGGTCATACGCTGGACATGGTAACCCAGCCGGGCGGCTCGGACACGCAGGCTGAACTGGATGAGGATGGCGGCGGAAACTCAGCCCACGAGCGTCTTGGCGAAGTCTATGAGGCGGAGCGCAAGGCCGGGAAAGACACCCAATACGAGAGTGCCTACGGTCGTCAGAGCGTAGGCGGGCAGGTAGGCAACCATCTGTCCGCGCTCCCCGAAACCGCCTGAAAGGTCCACGCTCCCGCGTGCATGCGGCCGGCCGGGTTCTTCCGGCCGCCGGCGAAGGTACATCTCGGCCAGAACAGCCACGTAGTAGTAGAGCCCGACCGCCATGTTGACGGCGGCCACGACCGCCAGCCAGGTCATGCCTCCATCGATGGCCGCAGTGAGCACGAAGACCTTCCCGGCGAAACCGGCCAGAGGGGGGATACCGGCAAGAGAGAGTAAGGCGAGAGCCAGCACTCCTCCCGCGAGCGGGCTGCTCACTCCGAAGCCGCGGAACAGAGCCAGCTCGTCCGACCCCGTTGACCGTTCCACCTGGGACACCACCGCGAACGCCGCCAGGTTCATGAATAGGTATGCCGCCAAGTAGTAAGCCGCAGCGCTGAGAGCCCCCTCCACGCGTCCGGCCGATGCGACGGCCACCAGGACGTATCCGGCCTGGGCGATGCTCGAGTAGGCCAACAATCGCTTGAGACGCGACTGCCGAAGCGCGACCAGGTTACCGAGAGTCATGGTGACAACCGCCAGGATAGCCACGACGAGTGGCCAGCGGGCCGCCTCCCCAGGGTAGGCAAGGAGGGCGAACCGCAGGAAGGCGGCGAAACCCGCGATCTTGGGCACCACCGACACGAACCCGGCGACGGGGGAGGTGGCCCCCGCGTACACGTCGGGGGCCCAGAAATGGAAGGGCACCAGCGTCATCTCGAATCCGTACCCCACGAGGATCAGCCCCAGCGACAGCGCGATCCACACGCTGTCGCCGCCCCCGGCATCGAGCGCCCGGCCGATGGAGCGCAACTCCAAGCTGCCGGTCATGCCGTAGAGGAAGGTGAGCCCGTAGGCCATGATCGCCAGGGCGGCCGCGGCGAAGATGAAGTACTTGAGAGTGGCCTCGTTGCCCCGTGCGTCCGATCGGATAAGCGTCACGAGGATATAGGCGGGGAGACTCAGCATCTGCAGGAAGAGCACGATCAGACCCAGGTCGAGAGCCGCGCTCAGCCCCACCCCGCCCAGGGTCACGAAAAGGAGGGCCATGGGGGCGTGGGCCACCTGGTCCCTCCCCCGGAAGTGGGCGACGATCATGAAGAGCCCGATGAGAGCGCCAGACATGATCAGCAGTTTGAACACCTGGGCGAAGCCGTCGAGGGCGTAGGTATCGCTGAAGACTGCCTGGTCGTCCCACCCGAGCATGCGGACCGTGAACGCCATGCTCGCCACCAGACCAATGGCGGTGAGCGCCGCGGGCAGGTAGCGCCAGTGCCCTCTGCGGTGCACGAAGCCCGCGGTCGGCACGAGGACGATTCCCAGCGCCCCCAAAATCAGCTCTGGGATGATCGCCCAGAGATCGAGACCGCCCTCCGGCATCCCGCCTACACCCCCAGCGAGGCC
>JBBSAN010001030.1:0-2379 GCA_038252265.1 Chloroflexia bacterium | reverse complement strand
CCCCCCCCCCCCCCCCCCCCCGCCGGTTGGCATCTGGTGGAGGGAACCTGTCAATGGTGGGCGGGGTAGGTATAATAGTAGTGGAGGGATCAGACGGCCCGTCGTGTGGGGTGCCCCGGCCCTTGCATGGCTCTGGCAAAGTCCAACGCTGTCATCCTGAGCGCAGCGAAGGATCTTATCGGGGCCACCAGGTCGTCAGGGAAGTCGGGATCGTGGCTTGAGCACCACGGACCGCCAAGAAGATCCTTCGCTGCGCGCAGGATGACCGCCTGGGTCGGTCAGTGCTAACCGACTTTGCAAGCGCCATATTGGCCCTTGCAGGGTTATCGCCGGGCGCTAGATTGCGGGAGCTATGGCGGCACAAGATAACGACACGGACATTACCTGGCTGGATGACACGCCGCCGGAGGCGAGGCCGCCCCGTCCCCGCGAGCCGCGCCGCGAACTGCTGCTCAGCCTGCTCCTGCTCCTGAGCATCCTGGGCTGGACGGCATGGGATACGTGGCGGACCCAGCATCTGCTGGCGAGCTACCAGGTCGGGGCGCGGGCTGCCGCTCAGTACGATTGGGACGGGGCGCGCGCGGCCTACCTGGCGGCGGAGGATTACCGCGACGCCCAAGCGCGGGCCGCCGCGGCCACTACGCAGATCACCCGCCGCGATACCCTCTATACAGCGAGTGCCCAGGAGGCGGGAGGGGCCGAGTGGATCGCCGCCTTGCGCGATCTGCGCGGGGTGGAGGCGATCCAGCCGGGCTTCCGCGATAGCGCCCGCCTGCGTACCGAAGCCGAACAGCAGGTCTATACGGCGGCGCTCGGCGGCAGCATCGCCCTGCGCCCGGCAGCCCGCCCGCCCGGCCTCTACATCTACCGGGCGGGTCGCTGGGTCTGGCTCAAGGACTCCGACGCCGCGAGTACGGTGCGTGGCTCCGGCAGCGGGTGCTATGCCGTCTACGATGTGCCCGCGCCCGCCGCCGCGCCCCAGCCGTCGGTGGTAGACCCCAGCGCCAGAGGCATCGGGGGGGTGCCGGGCCGTCGCTTGCTGGTGGCCCGGCAGCAGGGGGCCACCATGCGGTTCCAGCCGCTGATTCTGCCCCCGCAGGATTTCGGCACCTTCACCTGCGGCGACCAGGGGGTTGTGGCCCTGCGCTACCAGGGCGGGCCAGATCGCTCGAACGACCCCCGTCTCCGCCTCGTGGCGAACGTCTACGACGACCCCGACGTGCAATTCCAGCCCTACGACCGGGCGATCACGATGACCTTCCTTCTGCCCGGCACGGCCTGGGCGGTGCTGGACCACAGCCGCGCCGACGATGTGCTGGTGCTCGGCGACTACACCCGCACTACCGGTAGTGCCCCCCGTACGGATGTGTACCTGGCGAATGTAGCCGGAACGCGCCGCCTGCTGGCCGCGCGTGATGCCGTCGTCCAACGCGCCGTTCTCAGCCCTGACGGGCGGTTTGTGCTGCTGGATGAATTAGGCGGATCGGCGGGCGGGGCCGGGTATGAGCACCGGCTCGTCTTGCTGACGGTGGACGGCACCCGGTCGCCGGTCATCCTCCGGCGCAGTGACGAGGAAATAGCCCCCTCGTCGGGCTGGTTCTGGACCTGGTTTATCTCCTCCGGTGTATACGCCGGGCAGGCGTTGATCGGTGGGCCGTCCTTGTGGGACAACACTATCGAATTGCTCGATCCCACCCACCCTGACCAGATCAGGCAGGTCGCCCGGCTGGAAGCGAATGAGCAGTTCATGATGCTCCAGCCGCTCGCGTCGGGGCTGCTGCTGGGCTGGCGGGCAGTGACGCCGACCGGGGAGATGCGTTTTGCCTATTTCGACCGCAACGGGCAGACCCGACCCCTGGATCTCCGGCTACCACCGTTCGAGGCTCCGTGGGCGGTCACGCAGGCCGGGGATAGCCTGGTCTATGTCGGCGCTATCGGGGTCGAGCTGAACGGCCAGCGTCTGCACATGGGGATACAGCGTCTTCCCCTGGCGGGAGCAGGCCCGCCGGCCACCCTCTATGAGTACCGGCTGCTTCAGAATGACCCGGACGGACCCGCCATCAGTTGGACCCTCGGTCCCGGCGCGCTGGGGGTGGTCCACGATGGCGAGTTGCACGCCCTCAGCTACGATGGGCCGGTGGATCTGGTGCTCGAACGCGGCATCGAGCGTATCTATTCCCTGCCCACCCCCTAGCCTGCGCGGCAGGGACCCGGCCACCCACCGCCCCCTGAGATCCATTCATAACTCGGACTGCGCGTATTAGGCCCGTTGGACCGTCTTTTGGGCCTCCTGCCGCCCGCCGCCGGGCCGCCCGATCGGTGGTTGGCCGCCCGGTTAGGGGATCGGTCCGCCTACCGCAAGTAGGATCGGGCCAGATT
>JBBSAN010001029.1:0-2380 GCA_038252265.1 Chloroflexia bacterium | reverse complement strand
TCACCGCGAACAAGAACTCGTTCCACACCGCCGTGAACTGCCAGATCAGCACGACGACGAAGGCCGGGATGCTGATCGGCAGCACAATATGGCGGTAGATGCCGAAGAACCCCGCCCCATCAATCGTGCCCGATTCGATCAGTTCGTCGGGCACGTCTATATAGTAGTTACGGAAGATCAGGGTGGTGATCGGGATGCCGTAGATGATATGGACCAGCATCAGGCCGGGGATGCTGCCGTAGAGGTGGGCGGATTGGAGGAACTGCACCAGCGGGATCAGGATGGCCTGGTAGGGGATGAACATGCCGAAGAGGATCAAGGCGAAGATCAGGTTCGACCCTCGGAACTTCCACTTCGAGAGCACATAGCCGTTCAGGCTGCCCAGGACCGAGGAGATGATCACTACCGGGATCGACAGGTAGACGCTGTTCAAGAAGCTGGCGCTCAACGCCGTCCAGGCCAGCTGGTAGTTTTCCAGCGTCGGCGCGGTCGGCGGCGTCCAGATGTTGCTGCGGCCCACCTCGCCCATCGTCTTCAGCGAGGTCATAATCCCGACGTAGAGCGGGACCAGGAAAAACAGCGCGAAGACGATCATCAGGGTATAGAGGAGCAGGCGCGACACGCTCAGCCCCGCCTGCTTGCGGGCCGGTGCTTCGACAGGGAAGGGTCCAGCACTCATTTCGCCACCTCCGACCGCAGATTAGACCACAGGTAGGGAACGATCACCACCGCGACGAAGGCGAGCATAATCATGGCGACGGCAGCGGCGCGCCCGAACAGGTTATCGGCGAACGCCAGTTGGAACAGGTAAAGCGAAGGCATATCGGTGACATAGCCCAGGGTCGGGCTGCCCCCGGTCATGACATAGACCAGGTCGAAAATCTTGAGCGAGAGGTGGGCCAGGATGATCAAGGCCGAGAGGATGACCGGGTTGATCAGTGGCAGGATCACTTGCCGGTAGATCTGGAACTCGTTCGCCCCATCCACCCGCGCCGCCTCGCGGATCTCGTCGGGGATGCCACGCAGCGCCGCCAGGAACATTGCCATGGTAAAGCCCGACTCCTGCCAGATCGCAGCAATAATCAGGGCGGGCAAGGCCAGGTGCGGGTCCGTCACCCAACCCAGTTGCAAGAACACCCAGCGCCAGATGGTGCCGGTGACCACGAAGGAGAGCGCCATCGGGAAGAGAAAGACATTACGGAAAAACGTTTCGCCCCGCACCTGACGATCGATCATCACCGCCAGCCCCATGCCCAGCACGACGCAGCCGCCGAGGAAGAAGACGGTGAAAATCCCGTTATTCTCCAGGTCGGTCACGAAGCGGGGGGTGTTAAAGAGCCGATCATAGTTGTTCAGCCCGTAAAAGTCGGCAGCGGGGAAGCGGATCGGGCCGACCTGGTTCATGCTCCCCAGGCCGCGCCAGTTGGTCAGCGACGCCCAACCGTTCCAGGCGATGAACCCATAGACGAAGAGCGCAATAGCGATGATCGAGGGCAGGATCATCAGCAGCGCGCTCAACCGATCCCGGCTGATCGGCTGCCTGCTGAGTTGCGACGGGACGACCATTGGGGCCGGTTCGGCTTTGGCCGAGGGCTGGGTGGGAGCCTGAGGAACGGCGCTATTCATACTCATACAGGTGGCTCCTTGTCGAGCGGGGGGTTCAAGAAACGCCGGGCGGCGACAGTGCGTCGCCCGGCGTTTCGTATCCTGCGCGGGGAGATCCCCAGGATCCCCCGCCTGCCGGATCGAACAGACTACGGGGTCAGGAGATCCTTGGCCTGCGTCTGCAAACTCGCGGCGGCGGCTGCCGGATCCGCCGGGTTGGCGATGAAGGTGTTGATCCCGGTGTTGAGGGCGCTGGCAAAGGCATCGTTGGTGGCCGAGCCGTGCGGCGCGCTGCCGACCAGCGACTTGGCCCCGGCGAGGTCCTTGGCCGCATCCTTCATGTACACGTCGAACTGGCTGGTGTCCACGTCCGTGCGGGCGGGGATCGAGCCTTTCTTCAGGTTGAACGTGACCTGGCCGACCTTGGAGGCCAGCAGCGCCAGGAAGTGATTGGTGTTGGCCGTGTCCTTGGCACCCTTGGGCCGTCCGAAGGTATCGGTGATGACCTTGAAGATGCCGGTCGTGCCGGGGCTGGGCACCCAGCCGATGTCGGTCGCCCAGTTATCCTTGTCGTTGGCCTGGAAGTAGCCCTTGGCCCAGTCGCCCATGATCGTCATGCCGGCTTTGCCATTCAGGACTTGCCCGGCGGCTTCGTCCCAGGTGCGGGCGGCGAAGTCGTCGTTGATGTACTTGCTCTGCCAGATCTTCTGGAGACCGGTCAGCGCCGTCACGACGCTGGGGTCGGTCCAGGCGGTCTTGCCCGCCATGAGCGACT
>JBBSAN010001028.1:0-2382 GCA_038252265.1 Chloroflexia bacterium | reverse complement strand
GGACCCGACGCTGGGCACGGCCCCTGCCGCCGTACCCGCGCCTGCCGCGCCGGGCACGGCCCCCTCGACCAGCGGTCTGATCACTGGCCCCGACCCTGGCCCGGCCCCGCCTCCGGCCCCGAAGCCATCCGCTCCGGCAGCGCGGCCCCAGCCGAAGAAGCCCCGGCTGTATATCCCTTAACGAGGGATGTGGTACGAGGGGCGGGGTATAAAGTTTGAGGTTTGAGGTTTGAGGTTTGAGGTAGCGAATATTTGAGCTTTATAGCTCGTACCTCGTACCTCGTACCTCATCCCTCGTCACCCGCCCCCACCCCCATCTAGAAAGCGAAACATCCGTTTTGGCAACCAATCCACTCTGGCGCGTGCTGGCGGGCGGGGCCGCGCTCGTTCTTCTGATCGGGGGGGGCCTCTGGGCCGCCACCGGGGGCGCGCAATCCCTGCCGCCGTCCGCGCCGCCGATCCTTCCCGCCCCGATCCTGACCAGCGGGCTGCCCAGCCCTTCGCCGGTGCCCACGGGCATCCCGGTGCCCACGGTGACGGTGCAGGCGATCCGGCGCTTCGCCCCACTGGCCCAGCCGATCCGCTACGCCGCGCTGGGGGCGTCGGACACCGTGGGCCAGGGGGCGACCCACCCGGATACCGAGAACTGGGCGGCACAACTGGCGGCCAAACTGCCACCTGATACTCAGTTCCAGCGGTTCGCCCGCAGCGGCATGACTCTGGGAGAGGGTTTGCGCGAGCAGGTACCCGCCCTCATCGCCTACCAGCCCGACCTGATCACCGTCTGGCTCGTGGTGAACGACGGGTTGCGCGGGGTGAACCCCACCCTCTACAAGGCGAGCCTCCACACGCTGCTTACCCGGCTGACCACCGAGACCCACGCCACGATTGTGCTGCTGAACGCGCCCGATCTGTCGCTGATCCTGCCACCGCAGGTGACGCCGGGCACGCGGGCCACCGTGCAATCGCTCACCCAGTCCTGGAACCAGCTGATCGCGCAGGAGGCCGCGCCGTTTGCCGACCGCGTGCTGCTGGTCGATCTCTACGCCCCGTCGCAGGGGGGCGCGACCCACCGCGATTGGGTCAGCACCGACCACTTCCATCCCAGCACCGCCGGATATGCCGAGTTGGCCGGGGTGGTCTACGAGGCGATGCAGACGGCAGGGCTGGTCAAATAACGATGGGGGAAGCATGACGAACGGCAACAGCCGCCGCAAAAAGCGGCAGGAGACAATCAGCCTGCTGGAGGTGCGGCGTGCCCCCGGTGGCGCGACCAGCGAAGATGTGGTGCTGGCGACGAACCGGGGCGACATCACCGGTATCTTCCATCCCGCCCTGCCCGGTGGCGTACCCGGACCCGCCGCCGTGATCTGGGTCGGCGGGGCAGGTGGGGGGCTGGTCGGCCCTGCTGGCGGCCTTTATGCCGACATGGCCGACGTGTTGCGGCGCTACGGCATCAGCAGCCTGCGCCTGCATTACCGCGAACCCAACCACCTGGAAGCGTGCGTGATCGATGTGCTGGTCGCTCTGGCCTGGCTGGCCGACGAGGGGGTGCAGCGGGCCGTTCTGGTCGGGCACTCGTTCGGCGGGGCGGTGGTGATCAACGCCGGGGCGCTCAGCCCCCTGGTGGCGGGCGTGGTCACGCTCAGCACCCAGACCTACGGTGCAGACCTCGTGCCCGAACTCGCGCCGCGATCGCTGCTGCTGATCCACGGCACCGCCGATACCGTGCTACCCGATCGCTGCTCCCGCGACCTCTATGCCCTGGCGGGCCAGCCGAAAGAACTCGTCCTCTACGAGGGCGCGGGCCACGGCCTGAACGAAGCCGCCGCCCCCCTCCGCGCCCTGCTGGAAGACCGCCTCCCCCGCGCCCTCACCCCCGGCAGCCCGCCGGTCGCCGAGGTATGAGGTTTGAGGTTTGTGGTACGAGGTATGAGGTAGATTAAAGCACCCAAGCCTTACGCATCACGCATCACGCATCACGCATCACGCGTCACGCATCACGCATCACGCATCACGCATCACGCATCACGCAACACGCAACACGTATGGTATAATAGGCCATGTTACCCCCAATCGCGCCTGCGGAGTTGCCCCCGGAAGAGAAGATCCCGCCGATCCAGGCCGCCCTGTTGCGGGTCTATGGTACCCCGACCTGGCGGGCCCATCACCCGCCGCTCGATGAACAGATCCTCACCATCCTATCGCAGCACACCTCCGACATCAACAGCATCCGCGCCTTCAAGCTGTTGCGGGCCGCGTTCCCCGCCTGGGAAGACGTGCGCGA
Source organism: Chloroflexia bacterium (assembly GCA_038252265.1). Classification (GTDB taxonomy): domain Bacteria; phylum Chloroflexota; class Chloroflexia; order QHBQ01; family JAICKM01; genus JBBSAN01. The sequence continues at coordinate 95 of JBBSAN010001028.1, read as the reverse complement.
TGCCCCGGTGGCCGCTGTGGCGGCGGCGATCCAGCGCGGCGGGCTGGCCCAGGTCAAGGCCCCGCGCATCCAGGCCGTGCTGCGCCGCATCTGGG
>JBBSAN010001027.1:0-2385 GCA_038252265.1 Chloroflexia bacterium | reverse complement strand
TGGGTGTGGTCATTTTCCCGCAACTCACCAATCAGTTGACCGATTTGCAGCAGAACTGGACCCAGTATGCTCACCAGGCCAACAATCTGGTGATCGAATTGCAGAACTGGGTGCAAAAAACGACCGGCCAGAATGTGGACCTGAACCGGCTGTACCAGGAGGCCACGGCCCAGCTTCAGGCGCAGGCGGGCACGATCATCGGCAGTGCCGTTACCTGGCTATCCACGGCGGCGAGCCTCCTGTTCAACGTCATCCTGGTGATCCTGATCAGCCTCTACATCGCGCTCGACGGCGACCGGCTGGGGAACAGCATGATCAAGGCGCTCCCCATCGCCTGGCGCGACGAGGCGACGCTGCTGGGCGAGAGCATCGGGCGGTCGTTCGGCGGCTTCCTGCGCGGCCAGTTGATCTTTGCCCTGGTTTACGGGGTGTTCAATGCTATAATTATGGGGCTGTTCGGCCTCAACTATGTGATCATCGCCTCGATTGTCGCCGGGTTCTGCATGTTGATCCCGCTGGTCGGCAACTTCCTGGCCTATGCACCCGCCGTGCTGGTCGCTTTGCTCGATCCGACCAAGCCCTGGTTGCTGGTGCTGGTGGTGATGGTCATCATGCAGGGCGTGATGATGCAGGTGGTCGGTCCGCGAATCATGAGTTCGGCGGTCGGCATCCACCCGCTGTTTACCGTGATGGCGATGTTGCTGGGGGCGCAGGTGATGGGCATCTGGGGGGCACTGTTCGGCATCCCGGTGGCCGGGGTGATCGGGCTGGTATCGAGCAGCTTCTTTAATCGGCTGAAAGAATTCTTCAGCGCGCCCGAAACGACCCCCGTCCTGGGGGTGGTTGTAGCCCCCGCCACCGGGCCGCTGGACAGCCTGCCCGATCCGTCCTCGGTGCAACCCGCCCCGGTGGCGGGGGGCGCTGCTGCTCCCGTCCCGCCGTCGCTGACCGCCACCGCGCGGTCCTCGGCCCTGCTGCGCGGCCTGACCCGGCTGACCAGTGCGGCCCGGCGCAGCCCCCGGCGATAGGGGTTGGGGGTTGGGGGTTAGGAGTTGGTGCTTTTGATCTTCCTTCTCTATCGTTCTTTTCAGAGGAGTATTGCACCGCCTTTTATGAAGCAGACGACCCCCCGCCCCCCCACCCAACCGCCTGATGCGCCCGCTGCATCGCCAACCCCCACCCCCCAACCCCCAACCCCCTTCCAAAATCCAAAATCCAAAATCCAAAATTTCCCCGCCTGGCTGGTCGCCCTCCTGGGCTACAGCGCGCTCACGCTGGTCATGACCTGGCCGCTGGCGACGCAGTTCACCACGGCGATCCCGGCGGGGGGCGACGCCTGGCAGCACCTGTGGAACCTGTGGTGGATGAAGACGGCGCTGGTAGACCTCCACACCAACCCGTTCCACACCGACCTGCTCTATTACCCGAACGGGGTCAACCTCTATTTCCACACCCTGGTGCCGCTGATCGGCGCGATCAGCATCCCTTTCCAGCTAATCGGCCTGAACCTGCTGGCAGTCTACAACCTGATGGTGCTGCTCAGCTTCGTCGCGGCGGGCCTGGGCACCTATTGGCTTACCCATTATCTGACCGGGTCGCGCCCCGGCGCATTCGTCGCGGGTCTCATCTTCGCCTTTGCCCCCTACCACTTCGCTCACCTGCTCGGCCAACTGAACCTGACCTCGCTCCAGTGGATCCCCTTCTACATCCTCGCCCTCTTCAAGATGTGGGACCCGCCGCGATTGCGGAGTGCGGAATACGGAGTGCGGAATGACGAAGCTAGCCCCCAACCGCCAACTCCCAACCCCCAATCCAATCCGCAATCTGCAATCCGCACTCCGCAATTGCTCTGGGCGGTGGGGGCGGGGGTGTGGCTGGCGGCGAACGCCTATACCGAGTGGATCTACGCCATGTTCCTGGGGCTGTTCACCGTCTGGTTTCTGATCTGGAAGGTGGGGGTGGAGCGGCAGGGGCCGGGCTGGGGTGCGGGGCTGGGGCGGCTGGCCGTGCTGGGGGGCGTGACCGGGGTGCTGGTCGCGCCGATGCTGATCCCGATGGTGCAGGAGGCGCGCACCGCCAGCTATATGCAATCACCCATTGTGGATACGCTGTTCTATTCGTCCGATGTGGTGGATGCGTTCGTGCCCCCGCCGTTCCACCCATTGTGGGGGCAAATCGGGGCCACCGTCGCCGCGCACTTTCCCACCCGCCACCCGGCAGAACGGGTGGTCTTTGTCGGCTATACCGCGCTGCTCCTCGGCTTGCTGGCCGTGGCGGTGTTCCGGCGGCGCAAAGGGGTGCTCTTCTGGGGGGCGACGGCGCTAGGGGCGTGGGTGCTCAGCCTGGGGCCGGTCTTGCAGATCTGGGGCCGCAGCACCTTCACCG
>JBBSAN010001026.1:0-2389 GCA_038252265.1 Chloroflexia bacterium | reverse complement strand
CGCCACCCCGCCGTTCATCGTCACCGCCAATGGTTGCGCGCCGCCCATGCCGCCCAGCCCCGCCGTCACCACCAGCCGCCCGGCCAGGGTACCGCCGTAGTGCTGCCGCGCCGCCTGGGCGAACGTTTCATAGGTGCCCTGCAATATGCCCTGCGTGCCGATATAGATCCAGCTTCCGGCGGTCATCTGGCCGTACATGGTCAGCCCCGCCGCCTCCAGCTTGTCGAACGTCTCCCGCGTGGCCCAGGCGGGCACCAGCAGCGAGTTTGCCAGCAGCACACGGGGCGCGTCGGCATGGGTGCGGAACACGCCCACCGGCTTGCCGCTCTGCACCAGCAGTGTCTCGTCTCCCTCCAGTTCGCGCAAGATCTCCAGGATCTTCAGCAAGGACGGCCAGTTGCGCGCCGCCTTGCCCCGCCCGCCGTAGACGATCAGCTCGTCGGGCCGCTCGGCCACTTCGGGGTCGAGGTTGTTCTGCAACATGCGGAACGCGGCCTCCTGCAACCAGCCTTTGCAGTGCAATGTCGTGCCGCGTGGGGCACGCATCGGGCGCGGGGCCACCGGCATGTCTTTCGCCGCCAGGGTCGCGGCGGGGGGGAGGGTGGTCGTCATTGGTCACACCTTTCTACTGAAGGCCAGGGGGGCCAGGTGGCGGGGGAGTCATCCCATTGTACCACAGGCGTGCCGGGGCTTCAATGTGGGGCTGGCTTGCGCGCCTGAAATCCCGCCATAATTATTCCGCATTATTCCGCTTCGCGTAGGATATGGCTCCGCCCATTGAGGGTCGAGTACCCCCGATATTACGGATGCCCGCCCATCAATGGGCGGAGCCATATCCTACACGAGACAAGAGGGTTTACGCTTGAATCTCTGGTGCGGCTGGCGGGATCGCTGCCACGCTCCATAGCTGTTGCAAAGTCGTTCGGTACTGGCCGATCTCCGCTGTCATCCTGAGCGCAGCGAAGGATCTTCTCAGCGGTCAGCGGTGCTGCGGTCACGATCCCGATCTTCCCTGACGATCGGGCGGCCCCAACAAGATCCTTCGCTGCGCTCAGGATGACAGGGGTGGACATTGCAACAGCCATGCACCACGCTCGAAAGCCGTTGCGGCAGGGTTGGGGCTTGTGGTATACTGAGGATTAGCTGGCCCTGGCATGGGGTAGCGTTGCGCCCGTAGCTCAGTGGATAGAGCGTTTGACTTCGGATCAAAAAGTCGGGGGTTCGAATCCCTCCGGGCGCACCACGAATCGTAACCAAGTAACCTGACAGCGTAATATAATACAGGGGACCCAGATTCTCGTAATTGATCGTTGTTCCTCGGCGTACTAAGGGGTCCTCCGTTCCACGGCTGCATCCTCTAGCTGGACGTATTCCCCTCGTCTGACGCCGGCCCATTCCCGTATACTCCGCCAGGTGTTGGCCTCCCTGAGCGCGCAGTCTCTCGGTCGCAGAGAGTCATACGGTGTGTTCCTCTCAGGGGGCCGCGATGAGTGATCTCAGTAATATGGACCTCGGCCAGTATCACCTGTTAGAGGTGATCCGGCACGGGGGCATGGCGACGGTTTACAAAGCCTACCAGGCCTCCCTGGACCGCTATGTGGCCGTCAAAGTGCTGGCGAACAGCCCTGATCCGCAGTTCGCCGTCCGCTTCAAGCGCGAGGCGCGGGCCATCGCGCAACTCCAACACCCCAACATTCTGCCGATCTACGATTATGGCGAGCAGGACAGCCTGCTCTATCTTGTCGTGCAATACATCGAGGGCGGCACGTCGCTGAGCGACATGCTCGGCACGCCGATGGAGCCGGTGGCCGCCCTGCGGATCATCGAGCGGGTGCTGGGTGCCCTGGACTATGCCCACCAGCGGGGCATCATCCACCGCGACATCAAGCCGAGCAACATCCTCATGCCGTCGCCTACCTGGCCCTTGCTGGCCGACTTCGGCATCGCCAAGATCATGAACGCCAGCGACGGGCAACACCTGACCATGTCGGGCGTGTTTATCGGCACCCCGGCCTATGTCGCCCCGGAGCAGGTGCTGGGGACGGCGATTGACGTACGCACCGATCTCTATTCGATGGGCGTCGTCCTCTATGAGATGATGACCGGGCGCGGCCCGTTTGACGCCACTACGCCGATGACGATGCTGACCAAGCACGCCTACGAGCCGCCGCCCTCGCCGCGCACCATCAATCCCAACCTGCCGCCGGTGGTGGAGCCGGTCCTCCTGCGGGCGCTGGCGAAGGATCCCGCCGACCGCTACCAGAGCGCGACGACAATGGCCGAGGCGCTGGGGCGGGTGGCGGTGCAGATCGAGCAGGGCCGCTCCAGCGACCAGCACGCCGCGCTGTACCAGGCGGGGATGCGGGCGTTTGAAGAAGGACGCTGGGAT
>JBBSAN010001025.1:0-2394 GCA_038252265.1 Chloroflexia bacterium | reverse complement strand
GTGCCCTTCCTGGCAAAGCGCATGGATGGTCTGCGGATCTTCTATAATAGCTCCTATGAATTGCTGCGCTTCAAGAGCCTGGCCTTCGCCATCGGCCTGGGCTTTGTCTCCTGGTCGGGCGAGTGCGTGGCCCTGGCGGTCGTTCTCGACGGCCTGGGCATCCCCTTCTCGCCCACGATGGTCATCCTGTCGGCTTTTGCGATGGGGTTAGCCACGCTGGCCGGTTCGATTTTCCTCATGCCGGGCGGGTTGGGCGTGGCCGAGGGCAGCATTGATGCCGTGCTGCTGACCTTTGGCCGTGCGCCCTGGCTGCCCGCCGGGGTGGTGATCACCCAGCCGATCGCCGCCGCTGCCACGGTGATGATCCGCTTCGCCACGCTCTGGTTCGGGGTGGGGATCGGCTTCATCTGCCTGTTCATCGTCCAGCGGCGCTTTGGCCGGGTGCCCGATGCGCTGCCGACCGAGGTGACACCGGAACTGGGAGTGCCGCGATGAGGGGACGGGGGACGGGGGTCAGGGGTCAGGGGTCAGGAGTGCAATTCGCTCCTTACAATTTTCGCCTGCCACTGGTGGGGCTGGCGCTGGCGTGGGCGCTGGTGCTGGGGGCCTGTAGCAGCGGCGGGGGAGCGGCGTTGGGTGATGTGAGCCTGTCGGGGGACACGCTCCATGCCGGACAGCGCGGCTCGTTCCTCGAACTGCGCTACACGCTGAGCCGCCCGGCGTGGGTGACGATTGCCGTGCAGCCCGCCGCTGGGGGTGCCGCGATCCCCCTGCGCGCCGCAGCGGAGCGCCCGGAGGGCAACTATTATCTGCGGCTGGATGGCACCGTGCCGGTGGCTGGGGCAACGCCGGGGCCAGAGCCGGTCGAGGTGCAGCGCGTGCTGCCCGATGGCGCGTACAAACTGGTCCTCCAGGTGGCCCCGACCGACGGCACGGCCCCTCAGCTATGGGATCACGCTTTCACCCTGGCCGGTGCCCCCGCCGCGCCGCCCGTGCTGCAAAATGTGCAGGCCAACCCCCCCGCCATCTCGCCCAATAGCGATGCGATTGACGACGTGACCGCGATCACCTTCCGCCTGGCCCAGACCAGCACCACCGCGATCACCGTCAACGGTCCCGATGGGCAGCATGTGCCGCTCCAGGCCCCGACCCTGATGCCGGCGGGCGAGCATCTCGTCCCCTTCAGCGGCACCGACCTGTTTGGCAAGGTACTGCCCGACGGCCCCTACACCGTCACGGTGAGCACCGCCGACCCGGCAGGGAACACCGTCGAGGCCCGCCTGCCGATCACGATCAGCGGCGGCGGGCAGCCCAGCCTCGCCCTCCTCTCCGCCGACTTCTCACCCCACGCGCTCATGCTGGGCCGCACGCTGGACGTGCGGATGGTCGTGCAGAACACCGGCAAAGTGCCGCTGCGCACGCAAGGCCCCGACCCCGGCTATACTTACACCACCAACGATGTCTACAGCAGCATCGAGGGCGGCAAGTATGACAACAAAGCCGGGCTGTGGCGCGTCGCGGTGGACTGGGATGGCAACGTCGGCGGGGGGCCGCAACGCTACCCCTTCCGCTGGGGCTTCGGCCACACCCTGGCCCCCAGCGAAACCGTCACGATCGAGGGCCACATCACCGTCCTCAAGCAGGAAAGCCATATGCTCTTCTTCGTCGGCGTGCTCCAGGAAGGGGTCCGCATCTGGCTGGATCGCCTCGCTCCGGCGGGGATCGATGTGAGCTTTTAGTCCCCGCAGCCGTGGGCCGTGTTCTGTCCCACCATTGCACCATGTGCGCTTTTAGCCCCGCAGCGTCGCGGGTCATACACTATCCACAATTGGGCCGTTGAATGTGCTATAATGCGGCCACGCCGTGATTAGCCGCGAGGAGGTTTCGTTATGGAATTATCTGCCCCGATCCAGATCTATTTACAACCGACACAACTTGAGGAACTCCAGGCCCTGGCCGACCGCTGGCAGGTGGCGGTGGAAGAAGTGGTACGCCGGGGGTTGGCGACCTTCTTGACCTACCAGCGCATGGCGAACAATCCGCTGCTGGAAGGCGAGGCCGACGACGAGATGTTGCGGGCGTTTACTGCTGCCCGTGCTTCCGGCACGGCGAATCCGGCGCTGGCCCATGCCGACTACCTGATCGAGTTCGAGATCGACAATACCCCCCCTCCGACCAGCGTTCCGTAAGCTGGCCTACGCCTGGCCCCTGCCGCCCCTCGGTCCTTTGCCGATCCCCGCATCCCTGCCCACCCGTCATCCCTGGACGGCCAGGCGGCGCTGTCCCTGGAATGTGCTATAATGCGGGTATCGCACATGAGGAGGTGCCGGGATGGACACACTGACCGAAACATCGCTCCCGATCACTTTGTATAAGACCCAGCTTGCTGCCCTC
>JBBSAN010001024.1:0-2398 GCA_038252265.1 Chloroflexia bacterium | reverse complement strand
TCCGCGTGGCGGTCGGGATAGTCGTCGGCGTCTGCGTGTCAGTCGGTGTCCGCGTGGCGGTCGGGATAGTCGTCGCCGTCTGCGTGTCAGTCGGCGTCCGCGTGGCGGTCGGGATAGTCGTCAGCGTTGGCGTGGCGCTCGGGATAGTCGTCGCCGTCGGCGTGTCGCTCGGCGTCGGCGTGTCGCTCGGCGTCGGGGTCAGCGTGGGAATACCGACGATATGCACGATACCGTCCACATACAAGGCCGGATTGGAGACCGTGACATTGCCATCGTCCTTGATTTTGCTGTTGCGGTTGATCGGCGCGGGGGGCGAAAACTGCCAGTGCAGGGTCGCGTCGCCGAGGGTCGTCCCGCAGAAGGTGATGCTCGCCACGCGGAAATCGCTGTTGGGCGGCACAGGCGAGCCGAAGGTTGCCGAGGCGTAAGCCAGTTCACCGGTGCTGTTGTTGGCCGTGTTCTGGAGGTTGGTACTAAAGACACTCAGATCGGGGGTAAACGTGCTGCCCGCGACACAGCCGCTCTGCGCGGGATCCACCACTTGCAGCAGCGAATTGGTGAAGGTCAGATAGCTCTGCTGGGAGATGACGGCGTTGTTGCCGTCGTAGATCTTCAGGTCGAGCGTGAACTTGGTGCCGACGATCACGGTGATTACGCCCGGCACCAGGTGGGCATAGGCATCCAGGGTGTCAGGCTGGGCGCTGCGGCTGCCGGGGCTACCCCCCGGCAGGGCAGGGGCCGGATGAGCGACGGCACCGCCGCCGGTGTCGGTCCGGAACGCACCAAGCGGCGCGCCGGTCACGGGTGCTCCTGTGGGAATCAGGCTATACACCAGAAGACTGGTGAGAATCGTGGTGGCGAGTACTAGATGCAGGGGCGTGCCGCGCCCGCGAGCGATGCCGAACACAGATGAATGCTCCTTCCTTGGCCGGTAACCCGTGTGCTCCGGCCAGGCCCAGCTTGACTGGCCCTGGCGGGCGGCGTTAAACGACTCAGCGCCGTACACAGCCCTTGCCGACCTCTTTGACAAAGCGGACGGAACCGGGGGCGTAACGGCCCCCGGTTCCTGGTGTGGTGATCCGTGGTTACGGATCGTTGGCTTCCTGTCGGCCCGACGGGGCTACTTCACCGCCGGGAGGATCGTCAGCACGTAGTCCGCGAACGGCTTATCCTGGCTATCCGCGAGCGCGGGGGTCGTCAGGATCTTGCTGGTGCGATTGTTCGGTGCGCCCGCGCCCATTTGCCAGTGCAGGGTCGCCGTCCCCGGCGCGGTAGCCTGGACGGTCACCTGCCCGAGGCGGAACGATCCGCTGCCGCCGGTGGGGGCGAACGTGCCCGAGGCGAAGGCCAGCGACCCTGCGGGCAGCTTCAGCCCGTTGAACGTGCAGCTAGCCGGGCTATTGCAGATCGCGTTCTGCAAGGTCAGGTTCAGCACCTGCCCATCTGCGGTCACGCGGGTCGGGGTGTCGCTACCGGGCGAAGGGTTGCCCAGTTGCAGTGCCGCCGCCGGGAAGGTCAGGTAGCTCTGTTGTCCGCCTACGGTGGTGCCCGGTTGAGCATTCACCCAGAGTTCGAGCACAAAGCGGTCGCCCACGTGGACCGTCCCGCCGTTGGCCGGGGCTTTGCCTTGCGGGCGCAGCTCCAGGACCGCATGGCCGCCGGTTTGGGGTGCCTTGGCGGCCTGGACCGGGCGGTTGCCCACTTGCCCGAAGTTGGCGCGCAACCAGCCGAAGTCGTCGATATCCACCACCCCATCGCCCGTCCAGTCGGCGCGGTGGTCGAGCAGCGGGTTCTGCCCGAAGGTGGCGTAGAGGATGCCAAAGTCGTTGATATCGACCAGATTATCGTTGTCGGCATCGCCTGCCAGCTGCAAGCCCATCTCCACCGTGGTGCCTGAGGAGTGGCTGTAGATGAAGCTGCCACTGGTCGAGAGGTAGGTCGGCCCCTTGACGTGCCAGGTGTAGGTGCCGTTCGGCATGGTGGGCAGGTTGACGGTAAAGTAGCCGTTGGCGTCTGTGGTCAGGCCATTGAAGTGGTAGTCGGTGCCCGTTGTCGTCAGTGTGAGGTCGAGCGGCAATATCTGGAGCGAGTTCGACTGGGGCGGGCGGCCTTGCCAGATCACGTGTCCGGTGAATTGCGGGGGGACGACATGGATCACATAGTCCTGGTAGAGCGTGCGGTCGCTGACGACGTTGGCCGCGTCGGTGATCTTGCTGTTACGATTGGCCGGGTCCGGCGGGTAGAACTGCCAATGCACCGTCGCGTCGCCCAGGGCATTCGCCAAGCAGGAGACCGGCCCCCCGCCGACGCCACCCGCCGCGCCGGGGGTGGGGGGGGGGCCCAGGTTCGAGCCGGAGGCGTAGGCGATTTCACCCGTGCCGTTGTTGACCTGGTTCTG
>JBBSAN010001023.1:0-2411 GCA_038252265.1 Chloroflexia bacterium | reverse complement strand
GGTCTTGCCGCTCCACGTCGCCCAACGCCGCCCGGCTCCAGCCCAACAAGTCCTTGGCCTGCGCATGCCAGGTCTCTTCCCGCCAGCGCAGCCGATACGCCGGGGCAAACAGCTCCCAGTCCCACTCGCCCAGCGCCATCAACCACAAGGGTTGGGCATACTTGGGCTGCCCATTGGCGCGCCGCACCCGCACCTGCACCACCCGCAGCGGCTGCTCGGCGAAGCCGCGCCGCCGCCAGGTGGCCCAGCCGCGCTGTTCCACCCGCTCCCCATTGGGCAACTCCGCGCTGTGCTGCCAATCGGGCGCGGGCCAACTCGCCGGGTCGTTGAGTTGCACCCGCGCGCCGTATTTGCGCGGGGCGCCTTTCTGCCCCGGCGGGCGGGGCGGCGGCGGCAGGTAGAAGACCAGGTTCGTGCGCAGCCGCACCACCCAATTGAGTTGCTCCGGGGCCACGGTGGGCACCAGGCGCAGCAGGTCGTCGACCCCATACTCGCGGTCGCCCACCACCAGAAGCGGCTCGTCGCTGGCGGCGGCCACGCGCTGGACTTGGCCCAAGGCGGTGCCCACCGGGGTCTGGGCGGCCCCGATGCGCTCGACATCCAGCGGGGCCACCCAGACCGAGTCGGCGTCCACGACTTGGCTGAGCCAACTGTAGCGATGGCCGACGGGGCGACTGTCGTTGGGGCCATGATAGCGTTCGCGGTCGGCGACGGTGGGGGCCGCCGGACGCGGATAGCCGGAATGGTCGATCAGCAAGACGCGCCGCCCGCCCAAGCGCAAGGGGGCCGCTGTCCGGGCCGTCCGGACCAATAAGGGGCGCACTTCGTCCAAGCGGAAGCGGCCGTGGCGCAAGGCATCGTAGAGGGTGGACCAATGGCGCTGCATAGCCAGGCTCAGTTCCGCCGGGCTGTGGGGACGCGGGGTTTGGGCCACCGCGTCGATGAGCTCCAGCAGGGCCGCAGCGCGGGTGGAGCAGGTTTGGTATAATGCTGCGCGGAACTGCGCGAAGCGCTCGAGTGTATGCATACCCGAGATTCTGACCGCAGTTCTGTCGTTTTGCAAGCTTCATTACTCTAAACTCAAGAGTCAACAATTCGTCTAATTTCCGCGCCGCCTCCTGCTGCAATTGCGGGATCACGTGGCTATAGTGCATCGTTTGGCTCAACTGAGTGTGTTTCAGGATCTCTGTCACCACCCGCTCCGGGATCCTTCCGCCAGTAGCAGCGTCTCCGAGCGGTGCTTGCAGATGGTCTGGGTAAAATAGTTGTGATTGGTGGCAGAATGGTGGCATGGATCAGCAAAAGATGGATTCTGCGCTGAGTGCCAAGACTATGCTATACAAGATGGACCATGTATCAGCCAACTCGGGCCTCAGACTGGCGATTACCCCACACCTCGACGTGATGCCCCTCGTGTATGCCCTCCCACAGCTTGACGGTACATGTGCGACGCAAGAGATGCTTCCATAATTGAGCATTGGCGAACGCGTCTTCGTCGGGGCTGAACAGGCTAAAGATAGAGCGCGCCGCGACGAGAATCATCTTGCGCTTAGCCCGGCTGATCGCTACCGTCAGGCGGCGCGGATCATACAGGAATTCTCCGGCAGCCAGTAAGTAGGCTGGATCACTTTCGGTGGCGCTTCCAGGATCGCCTCACGCTCGCCACCCTGGAAGCGCTCGACCGTATCCACCGCCGACCGACGGGTCGCCCCTGTCTGGGGGTCTAAGGCCGTCAGGAAAGGGAAGGCGGCCTGCATTCCAGCCCGCTGCGCTCGGTGGGGCACCACCACCCCCAAGCCCTCATCGACTCCCAGGTGCCAGAAAGCAGGATCGGCTAGAGCGGCCAACACCGGAGCGACCAGTGTCTGTTCGAACAGGTTGCGGGTCTGACTTGTCGCTTCATCGTGGAGTATCACCACTAGGGGGTGGTGGGGTGCGAGTACCGCCGCGACAAATGGGTTAGGATGTATGAATGCCGCTAGCTCATCACGTCGGAAGGAGTGATAATCGATCCCATCGTGGCGGTAGATAGCCTCTTTCAGGAAGTCAGCCATGTCCATGTGCAGCCGGAAGGTGACGGCAAACTGAATCAGCGGGGGGCGCTCGGGTCGTCCCAGCAGGTGTAGGAAGAGCGATTCGTAAGATTTATATTCCTGGAAGGTGCGTCGGGGTTCCGTCTCCCAATCGTGCTTGACGATAGGGGGCATCTGGCGGGGATCGCCCACGACGATCACCTGACCGAGGGGGTCGAGGGGCAGCGCCGCCAGCATCGCTTCTGGCAGGTTCATCTGCGAGGCCTCATCGAGCACGAGGCAGTGACACAGGTAATGACCGAAGAGGTTTTTCGTATCCCAGCGATCCTTAATCATACTGTAGGTACCGCCGGGCGTTGTTGCTACAACCGCCCAGTG
>JBBSAN010001022.1:0-2415 GCA_038252265.1 Chloroflexia bacterium | reverse complement strand
GGTTGGTGCCCACGGGCGAAGCGGCCCTGATCGAGTGCGCCATCCACCCCGATGTGGATCTGGTCGTGATGGCGACGGGCGGGCAGGCCGGGTTCGCGCCCACCCTGGCCGCACTGAAGGCCCGCAAGCAGGTGGCGCTGGCGAACAAAGAGGCCCTGGTCATGGCCGGGGAACTGGTCACTGCCGCTGCCCGTGAGGCGGGTATTCGCCTGCGCCCGATCGACAGCGAGCACAGCGCTATCTGGCAGTGCTTGCAGGGCGAAACCGAGGACCCGGTTGGTACGTATCCTGAAGTAGAGCGCCTGATCATCACCGCGTCGGGGGGGCCGTTCCGTACCTGGACGCCCGACGCCATCCGCGCGGCGACGCCCGCCCAGGCGCTTAAACATCCGAACTGGAACATGGGGGCCAAGATCACGATTGACTCGGCGTCCCTGATGAACAAGGGCCTGGAAGTCATCGAGGCCCACTGGCTCTTTGATATGTCGTATGATCAGATCAGCGTGGTAGTCCACCCGGAAAGCATCATCCATTCGATGGTCGAATTCCGCGATGGGTCCACCAAGGCCCAACTGGGGGTGCCGACGATGCGCGTGCCGATCCAGTATGCGCTGACCTGGCCGCACCGCCTCCCGGCCCAGTGGGGACGGATCGCGTGGGAGACGCTGGGCAGCCTCCATTTCGAGCCACCCGACCTGGATCGCTTTCCCTGCCTGCGCCTGGCGCAAGAGGCGGGGCGGCGCGGGGGCACCTTTCCGACGGTGCTGGCCGCCGCCGACGAAGAAGCGGTGGCCGGGTTCCTGGCCGGGCGCTGGCCCTTCGGCACCCTGGTCCGCCTGATTGAAGATACCCTGACGGCGCACGACCGTGATGCCGTCCTCCACCCCGACCTCGACGCGATCCGTGCCGCCGATGCCTGGGCACGCGACTATGTGAAGCGATGAGGAACGAGCAATGAGCAATGAGCAATGCGTGATGAGCGATGAGCGATGAGCAATGAGCAATGAGTGATGCGTATTACGTATTTATCTCAGCACTCAGCACTCAGCACTCAGCACTCATTGCTTGTTACTCATCGCTCATCGCTAGTTAGAGGAGTTTCTGATGGATTTTAGCTGGTTATGGATTGTTCCGGTGCTGGGGTTGCTGGTGCTGGTGCATGAGGCCGGGCACTTCTTCACCGCCCGCGCCTTTGGGATTCGGGTCGAAGAGTTCGGGATTGGCCTGCCTCCGCGCATGTTTGCCATTCACCGCAACGGCATCGACTATTCGATCAACTGGCTGCCGATCGGTGGCTTTGTCAAGATCCTGGGCGAGAACGGCGACTCGGAAGCGCCCGATAGCTTCGGGAATGCGCCGGCCTGGCAGCGGATTATTGTGCTGGTCGCCGGGGTGACGATGAACATGATCACCGCCCTGGTCCTGTTCTTCCTCGTCTTTACGCTGTTCGGCAAGACGGTGGAGGGCGGGGTGGCCCGTATCCGCGATGTCAGCGATGGCGGGCCTGCCGCCGCCGCGCAATTGAAGTCCGATGACCTCGTCCTGGCCGTGAACGGGCAGGCGGTCACCTCGTCGGAGCAACTCCCGGCGATTGAGGATCTGCGCCGCCTGCTGGACGCCCAGCGCGGCAAAGATACCGTGCTGACCGTGGATCGCGGCGGGGCACCCCTCGATATCCACGTCACCCCGCGCGCCGATGCGAGCGCCCCGGCCCTGGGGGTGACGCTGGAAGAGCAGCGCGGCCCCCTCCAGGTGCAGACCGTGGCCCCCAGCAGTACCGCGTACACCAACGGATTGCGCCCCGGTGATATCCTGCTGGCGGTCAATGGGCGGAACGTGCCCTCGCTGAACCGCCTGAACGATGCGCTGACCACGGCCAAGGGGCAGCCAACGGTGGATCTTCTCTACCAGCGCGACGGCGTGGCCCAACCCGCGATCCGGGTCGCTCTGAGCGATGGTGGGCTGGTCGGCGTGGTGGCGGTCTGGCCGAGCGCCCACACATCCTACACCTTTGGCGAGGCGGTGGGCAACACGCTGAACACCACCTGGTCGATCCTCACCGCGATTCCCCAGGCGCTGGGCCAGGTGATCCGCGGTCAGGTTCCGGCGAATTCGTTCGCCGGGCCGATCGGCATCGCCCAGATCACCGGCGAAGTGAGCCGCGATAGTGGCTTGCAAGGCCTGCTCTCGCTGACCGCCTTGCTCGGTATCAACCTGGCGCTGGTCAACATCCTGCCGCTGCCCGCCCTTGATGGAGGCCGCATCCTCTTTATCCTGATCGAGATCCTGCGCGGGGGGCGCAAGGTCGCGCCGGAGAAAGAGGCGGTGGTTCACCTCGTCGGCATGGTCGTGCTGCTGCTTTTGATCGCCCTGATCTCCATCGGGGATGTGGGGCGGCTATTGCAGGGTGGGAGC
>JBBSAN010001021.1:0-2424 GCA_038252265.1 Chloroflexia bacterium | reverse complement strand
CGGCCTCAGCCAATGCCTATTACGCCCGTTTTCCCGACATCTACAACACCGATGCCGAGCGCGCCCAGGGCAAACTGACCCTGGAAATCGGCCTGCGGGTCACCTTCCCCGCCGAGTTCATCATCATCCGCATCGGCGTGATCACCCGCGATCCGGCGGCGTGAGTTAAAGGATGAAGGATGAAGTAAGAATTATAAAACGAGAGTGACCTGAGCGGATCGAACGGCTCCGTCCTTCTTAATTTTTAATTCTTCCTTCTTAATTTTCGCAAAGGAGTCCACCCATGCCCCAAACCGGTCAGCAGCCCGTCTACTTTCGGGCGTTCCAGTTCCAGGTCGAGATCGACGGCATCAGCCAGGCCCGCTTTCAGGAAGTCGGCGGCCTCGATGCCACCACCGACGTGGTCGAATACCGCGAGGGCGGCGACTTGCTGGGCACGCGCAAGCTGCCCGGCCAGACCAAGCACAGCAACCTGAGCCTCAAGCGCGGCTACACCGCCGACACCCAGCTCTGGCAATGGTTCGAGGACGTAATGACAGGCCGCACCGAGAACATCCGCAAGAACATCTCGGTGATCCAACTGGACATGGCCGGGCAAGAGGTCTTCCGCTGGAACCTCTACCAGGCCTTCCCGACCAAATACACCGCCCCCAGCTTCAACGCCAAGGGCAACGATCTCGCCATCGAGACACTAGAAATCGCCTACGAACGCATCGAGCGAGGATGAGCGAAAGGATGAAGGATAAAGGATGAATTAAGAATTCGTGATCCGTCTTTCTTAATTCTTACTTTTTAATTCATCCTTTCCAAAAGGAGGAGCTTATGTTCCAGACCGAAGTAGAGTTCACCCTGCCATTGGGGCTGGTGGACGCCGACGGCTCGCTGCACCGTGA
This sequence comes from Chloroflexia bacterium, assembly GCA_038252265.1. GTDB lineage: Bacteria > Chloroflexota > Chloroflexia > QHBQ01 > JAICKM01 > JBBSAN01. The sequence goes on along the minus strand of JBBSAN010001021.1, from coordinate 1,531 downwards.
GGGCACCATGCGCCGGGCCACCGCCGCCGATGAGATCCTGCCGCTGCGCGATGCGCGGGTTCAGGGCAACCCGGCCTATCTGGTGGTCATCCTCCTCTCGCGGGTGGTGACGCGGCTGGGCGGGGTCGGCCAGATCACGCCCAAGACCATCGAGAGCCTGTTCGCCACCGACCTGGCCTACTTGCAGGATCTCTACAACCAGCTCAACGGCCCGCCGACCGACGGCAGCACCGTCGTCTGCCCCGAATGTCGCCACCAGTTCGCCCCGGAGCCGCTCGCGCTGGGGGGGTCGTTGGCTACCCCCTCGATCAGCTCCTGGGGGAGGTAGCGTTCATCGCGTACCACTTCCACTGGCCGCAACGCGAGATCATGGAGCTGGAACACGCCGACCGGCGGCGTTGGGTGGAGGAGATCTCCGCCATTAACGGGCAAATGAACGAGAGTGCGACGTGATGCGTGATGCGTGATGCGTGATGCGTGATGCGTGGTTTTGATAATGAGGATAGGGGATGGATAGCATCTTGCGCCCGGTGACGGGCGGCGGCTCCTGGCGACCGAGCCTGCGCCCGCTTTCCGGCGGGACCGGAGGGCGATCTCTGGCGACGGGGGGACGCTGGCTGGCCTGGGCCACGCGCCTGCTGGGCCACTATGGGAACGGCGATCCGGCCTGGGATCAGCTGGGCACGGTCTTGCACCGCGCCGGGCCGGGGCCTGCGCCGGGACCAGGGCAGACGGTGGTACTCCAGGCGCCAGGGCGATCCGTGGTCTGGCCGATCAACCTGACCCTGCACCTGACCATTCCCGCCGCCCGGCACGCGGTCGCCGCGCCTCCGGCAGGCGCATCGTCCCCGGCGACCCCGGCAAGCGCCGTGCGTGTGGAAGCGCCGGGAGCGCCGTCCACACCCGCGACCGTGCTGCGGCAGGTGCTGCCGCCCGCGATGCAGGTGATCGAGACGAGCCTGGCCCGGCTGCACCGGCGCGAGGTGTGGACCGACACACACGAAACGGAACTGGTCACGCGCCTGCTCACCCGGCAGACCCGCCAGGACACCGCCGGGCCACCGGGCGACTGGTCCACCGCCGCCCCACCGCCGCCCCGCGTGCTCAACCACCCCACCGGGGTCGCGCCGCCCGCATCCGTGCCGCCGATCCCCCCGACCGCCTCGCCACCGGGACTGCATTATTGGGACGACTCCGCCGTGCCGCCCGGTCCGCCAGCAGTAGATATCGGGCACCTGACCGATCAGGTGCTGCGGACGATGGAAGATCGGGTGATCGCCGCCCGCGAGCGGCTGGGTAAGAGGTAACGCGATGGCTCTGGAAAAAGCGACCATCCTCAATACCGATACGGGCGAGAAGCTGATCGTCGGCTTTAACCCGGAGGAATATAGCCTCAACCGGGACAACAACTTCGCCCAGGCGACCATTCCGGGCCGCTCCTCGCCGCTGTTGCAGTTCACCCACGGCAACCTGCGGACCCTGGACATGGAGTTGCTGTTCGACACCTATGAGGCGGGGCGCGACGTGCGCG
>JBBSAN010001020.1:0-2434 GCA_038252265.1 Chloroflexia bacterium | reverse complement strand
TGTACCGCGTCGCGTTCCCCAATGAGCCAATACGCGGTTTCAATTTCAGCCACTGACCCCGGTTGCTCGGTAGTTTCGGCGTGCTACAGGGCTCCGTACCAAGCAAAGATGCTTACTTTTGCCAGCATTTTAGCGATTCGGTCTGTGGTTGCACAACCGATAGGTATAAGCGATCCACTCGCCAAGTGCTGGCCTCCTGCGGCGATATGGGATTGCCATCGGGTTCCAGCCTGCTCATTTTGGCTCATCAAATCATGGATCGTGCTCTGGTTGCACGAAAGTTACGATAGGTTATAATAGACCTTATCGGGACTAAGCTGGCGCGCGCGTGGCGCTGGTTAGCGCGTCCTCGTGATTTCACTATTGCCGATAAGGTCTAATGAGTGTCCCATTATCCTGGAGGAGTGGCAGGGGTAACCCCGGGCAACAGGCAACCCGGATGATGGGCAAAAGGGGGGTGCCGAGGTCGAGTCCTCCGGTGAGTGGTCCCAGTGCTTATGCCCAAGAAGGAGGCCGTGCAAAGGGAGGTTGGCGAGTTCTCCTTCCGAGGATCACATAATTAATCTGTAACTACTCAGCCCAGGTGCAACGCCACGTGCTGCAACCTTTGGCGGCGTGCTAACGTAGACGAGCATCATGCAAACTTTACCGCAAACAACGGAAGAGATCGAAGCGGTCTACGCTGCTGGGTCCGTCGCGACGGTCGCCTTGGTACAGCAGTTGCTGGCCCACGTCCACCTCCTCAGCCACCGCGTCACGGAACTGGAAGAGCGCTTGGCGCGCAATAGCCCTAATTCCCATCAACCGCCGTCCAGCGATGGCTTCAACAAGCCGCCACGCTCCTTGCGGGAGCGTACGGGCAAACGTCCGGGCGGCCAAGCCGGTCATCCCGGGCGCACCCTCCGCTTCAGCCGCCATCCTGATGCCACCGTCCGCCATCGCCCCAGCCACTGCTGCGGCTGCGGTGCGGACTTGAGTGCGGTGCCCGCCACCCACTGTCCGCGCCGACAAGTCATCGACTTGCCCCCGTTGCGCTTGCAGACCACCGAACACCCGGTCGAGACGGTCTGTTGTCCGGCGTGCCAGCAGCCCACCAGCGCCGTTTTCCCGCCGGAAGCTGCGGAACTGGTGCAGTATGGTCCGCAGATCAAGGCGTTCGCCCTGTACCTCCGTACCTACCAACTGCGGCCCTCGGCGCGCACCCGCGAACTCCTCACGGACCTGTTTGGTAGCGCCCCCAGCGAAGGCACGTTGGACAATATCGTACAAGAGGCCAGCCGCCGCTTGGCGTCGCTGGTGGAGCCGATTCGCCAGGCGTTGATCGCGGCAGAACTGATTCACGTCGATGAGACCGGCTGCTACGTGGCCGACCACCGCTGGTGGTTGCACGTCGCCTGTACGCCGCAACTAACCCTGTACGGCGTGCATCGCTCCCGGGGCCACCAGGGTAGTGCGGCGGTGGGCGTGCTGCCCGCGTTCCACGGGGTAGCGGTGCATGATGCGTATGCGCCGTAGTGGGAGTACCCGTGTCAGCACGCCTTGTGCGGGGCGCACATTCTGCGGGAGCTCCTCGCCTTGCAGGAGCGCGACGGCCACGTCTGGGCCACCGATTTGGCGGCGCTGTTGCGCGAGATGTTGGCGGCGACGCAGGCGGGGCGGGCGGGCGGCCTGGGGGCCGTGCCCCAGCAGCAGTTAACGGGCTTGCTGGCGCTCTACGAAGCGCTGGTGGAGCAAGGCTTAGCGGCCCATCCGGTGCAGCCGCGCCCCGCCCATCAGCCCAGGGGGAACGTGAAGCAGCGCAAAGCGACCAACCGGTTGCTGCGCTTGCGGGATCAGGCGGGCGAGGTGTTGCGCTTTGTGCGCGACTGGCGCGTGCCGTTTGATAACAATCAAGCCGAACGGGACATCCGGATGATGAAGGTGCAGCAGAAGATCTCCGGGCGCTTTCGCACGGAGCGCGGCGCAGCCGCCTTCTGTGTGATCCGCAGCTACCTCTCCACCTTGCACAAGCAAGGCCAGCCGATATGCGCGGCCCTGGAACAAGCATTTCGCGGTACTCCCCTGCTTCCAGCCAGTTTGGGCTGAGTAGTTCGACAATGTCACATTAGGGGGAAGCCAGATATGGCTAATGTAAGCCATAATTAACCGAACAAGGTATGAATTGCTCAGGGCTGGGCGCGATCCGCGAGCGTGCGCCCGGTATATCTTGCGCCCAGCACCGACCGCCAAACCGCCCAATCTGTGCGTCTCTGGGCCACTTTCTAATGTGACATTGGCGAAGTAGTTACATTAATCTCAGCTCGACTGCTCTGAAATACTAACCCCCAGCGGCCGCCGCAGCGGGGGTCACCGTCACGGTGAAGCCGAGTTGCTCCATCTGGTGGATGAGGCGCCGGGCTTTCATCTCCGTGTTCCCGTGGCGGTCGAGATAATC
>JBBSAN010001019.1:0-2438 GCA_038252265.1 Chloroflexia bacterium | reverse complement strand
CGGATCTGGTCGCCGTCCTCGATGAAGGTGGGCATCATGTTGCCGGTGGCGATGGAGTGGAGCATGGTGGCGATCATCACCACCAGCGTGGCCGACTGGGTGTACTCGCGCATGGCGTCCTGCGCCGCCAGCGCGTCGGTGAGGACTTCGGGCAGGGGACCGTCGTCGCGGATCGACCCGGCCAGCACTACCGGGATACCTGCCTTGACCGCGCTGTACATGATCCCGTTCGGGATCTGGCCTGTCTCCACTGCGGCGGCAATCGACCCGGCGAGGCGCACGGTGTTGATCGCGTCCATATGATGGCGGTGCCCCCCGGCGACCGACATGCCCTCCACATCCATCCCCAGCGCCGTGCCGTAGAGGGCGTGCTCGATATCATGGGTCGCCAGCGCGTTGCCGCCGAAGATGGTCGCCACGTAGCCGTGCTCGATCAGCCACGACATCGCCTCGCGTGCCCCGGAATGCACCACCGCCGGTCCCAGCACCCAGATCGTCCGGCCCTCCGGGGTGCGATGGTGAGCTACCAGCCGGGCCAGGCGGCGATAGTTCAGCGGGCGTTCCCGGCTCGGCCCGGTAGACATGAAGCCGAACGCCTCCGCCCCCGGCCCGCCTGTCTGGAAGCCAGCCACGTCCACCAGCAGGCCGGTACTGCCGTCCTCGGTGTTGACGACGAACACCGGCTGCCGCGCATGCACGTTACGCTGCTCCCGCGCGTATAGCTCTCCGCTTTCGGTATCCAGCACCAGCGCCGCGTCCATCCGCTGCTGGTGGACCAGCCGCCAGGTGCCCCCGTGCTTCACGTAGGTGGGGAAGTTGGTGCTGGCATAGAATGCTTTGGGCACCAACCCCTCGCCCGGTGCGGGTTCAAACGCCACGTCCGGCGCGTCGGTCAGGATCTTGGCGTGGAAGTCGGGGGCGTGATAGGTTGGCTCATGGTCAAGATGCACAGGGGGTCTCCATCCGTCGGCGCTCAGGATTTTTCTTGTAGCCGGGCTACCTCGGCCTGCTTACTGTTCATTGCTGAATCCTCGACATACCTGGCGAATCACTGTAGCCGTTGGGTGGGGCGCTCCGGCTCACGAGGGGTCTCGGTGGACTTCGGGCGCTTGAAGACAAGGTGATAGGCCAGTTCGACCGACATAAAGGGCAGCGTATTCGCGCTGACCAATTCCCAGCCGTTGTCGCCTAATTCCTGGCTATACTCGTAGATCGGTGGGTCGCTTTCCCAGTTATCTAGCTGGTGCCCATTCACCCGCTGCGCCCGGTGCGTGCCCCGCGAGGGATAGGCCGCCACGAACAGATATTCCCATGCTTGCATCCTCACCCCTCCTCGTGCTTCAGCGGCTCCAGCATCGGCACGCGCAGGCCGTGGCGCTCGGCGGCGGCGATGGCCGTCTCGTAGCCCGCGTCGGCGTGGCGCAGGATGCCCATGCCGGGGTCGGTGGTCAACACTCGTTGGAGGCGGGCTGCCGCCGCGTCGGTGCCATCGGCCACGATCACCTGCCCGGCGTGGAGACTGTAGCCGATGCCGACCCCGCCGCCGTGGTGGACCGATACCCACGTCGCCCCGCCCACGGCGTTGATCAGCGCGTTGAGGATCGGCCAGTCGGCAATGGCATCTGACCCGTCGCGCATCGATTCGGTTTCGCGGTTGGGCGAGGCGACCGATCCAGCGTCCAGGTGGTCGCGCCCGATGACGATGGGGGCTTCTACCTGCCCGCGCCGCACCATCTCGTTCACCCGCGCCCCGAAGCGCGCCCGTTCGCCGTAGCCCAGCCAGCAGATCCGCGCCGGAAGCCCCTGGAAGGCCACCTTCTCCCGGGCCAGGCCGATCCAGCGCACCACCGACTCGTTGTCGGCGAACTCTTCCAGCACCATATCGTCAATGGCGGCGATGTCGGCGGGGTTGCCGGAGAGCGCGACCCAGCGGTGCGGCCCCTTGCCCTCGCAGAAGAGGGGCCGGATGTAGGCGGGCACGAAGCCGGGGAAGGCGAAGGCGTCGGCTACGCCCTGCTGGTACGCTTGCTGGCGAATGTTGTTGCCATAATCAAACGTGATCGCCCCTTGCTGCTGCAAAGCGAGCATCCCCCGCACATGCACAGCCATGCTCTCCATCGCCCGCTTGACGTACTCCACCGGGTCGCGCTCGCGCAACGCGGCGGCATCGTCCAGGGTCAGGCCCTGTGGCACATATCCCCGCAGCGGGTCGTGGGCGCTGGTCTGATCGGTCAGCAGATCGGGCACGCGGCCCCGCCGGGCCAGTTCCGGCACCAGATCGGCGGCGTTGCCGAGCAGCGCAATCGACAGCGGCACTTTCTGGCGCACCGCATCGTCGGCCAGCCGCAGCGCCTCGTCCAACGAATCGACCGCCTGGTCCACGTAGCGGGTGGCGATGCGCCGTTCGATGCGGGTCGGATCGACCTCGATGCAGATCG
>JBBSAN010001018.1:0-2439 GCA_038252265.1 Chloroflexia bacterium | reverse complement strand
GCGCGCGTCTTCGGCAATCTCGGCCAGGGTGCGCGGCGGGCGACCGGTCGCCAGGGCCACATCGTGCACGGCTTGCAACCGCTGCTGCAGCATCTCCGCTGCGGCGCGGCTGGAGTGCTCACCCTCTAGTAACGCTGGGGGTAGCCTACTCTGCCGCACCAGCGCCTGGAAGATTTTGTCGGCAACCGCTTCCCAGGCAGCGGGATCGCGGGCGCTCCCCACCTGGTGCCTGATCGTCCACGGATCTTCCATCACCGTGCCTCCTCTGTTGCCGGGCGGGGATCGCTGGCTAGCAACGGGGTGGCCGCCATCGCGGCGAGGAGCGCCAGGGTCGCCCGGCAGTCGGCGAGGGCGTTGTGGGTCGCGCCGGGTAAGTCAGGGACGCGGTAGTGCCCGTGGTGCGCGTCCCAGTCGCTGAGGAAGGCAGCGTAGTACGTCTCGGCACAGTACCAGGTCCCCGGCACCGGTGGGGCATAACCGCCCAGCGCGCGGTGGGACTGGGTGATGAAGGCCTGGTCACGCGGGGCGTTGTAGCTGACGACCGGGCGGTGGTGCAAGAGCGCGGCGAGCGGGGGGTAGATTTCGGTCCAGCCGGGCGCACCGGCGACCGCGTCCTCGGTGAGATGGTGCTGGGCAGTGGCCGCTTCGGGGATCGGGCCGACCGGGCGCACCAGGGTGTCGAGCAGGGGTGTGCCGTCGGAGGCCAGGACCGCCACCTGCACGATCTCAGCGAAGCGGGTCAGGCCGGTGGTCTGGCAATCGAAGAGGACGAACGCGGGGGGTTTGAGGGCCAGGAGAGCGCGGGCCCAGGTAATCGCGGCGGCCCGGTCGCCGGCGAAGTCGGGATCTTGATACATGTTGTGGGACCTCGTTGGGGAGAATAACCCGGGCTACGGACTCATCATAGCACATCAGCGCGATGGGATGCAAGGGATGGTATTTGCCGACAAATATTAGCGATCCTGCCATGCCTGATCCGCGATATGGTCACCGCGCAAAAGTTCCCCGCTCAGGCCGAGTTGCCCCCGGCGTAGGCACGCGAATCTTGTCACTTGGGGGAGCCTTGTGGGGGTCTGTAGCCTCCCGTAAGTATCCCCTATAACCCTCCCCTATAACCCTCCCTCACCATTTTCGACCCATCAAAAACAGAAGATGTCACCGCGCCAAGTGGGTCGTTGCGCCGAGTCGCCAGGCATGAAATCCACGGTTTGGTTATGTGTATGCCCCGGTCGGCCCGCATGGGCAAAAGCATGAGCAAAAGCGCAAGCATTTGCACAAGCGCAGACGCAAGGCACCAGCACAAGCACGTCCGCAAGCCTATCCATAACCAATCTTTAGGGTTGCCCGCGCGGCCACGCGTCGCTGCCCCGCCCGGCCAGGGATGGGTCTGCCGCGATCGCGAAGGCGGATGGCCCCCGTGGGGTTGGGGGTTGGGGGTTTGAGGTTGGGGGTTGCCCAGTAGGCACGTCGGCACTCACTGCTCGCTGCTCACTGCTCGCTGCTCGGTGGAAGAGGTGGCCGTACTTCCCACCCGCCGTGTAGTGCTCCGGATGCAGAGCGGGCCGCTGCGCCCGTGGCGGCACGTTGCCTGCCCCACGGGCCGGTCGCCGGCGACCGGTGAGGACCAGGGCGCGGAGACAGCCTGCCGGGTTCTGCACCGACGGCGCACTGGTCACATGCGCCACCAGCTCGGCCACGTAGCCCGGTCCGTGCCCCGACGCGGCGGCGACCTCCGCCGTGGCGCACGCCTCGTCCGGGGCCATGCCGGTCGCTTTCACAATTAGCGCAGCGTCCGCTGCGGTTTGTTGCACCTGCTCCGGGGATGGCTCACCACCACCACCCACCCCTACTGAGTTGGTGGGGGTAGGGGGGGGTGAATTTTGTTCTTGTGGATCTAACTCACGTGGATCTAACTCCACGAACAAAATGTTCGTTCTAGAGCGCATAGGCTTTTCGTTCTGGAACGTAAACTTTTTTCGTTCTGGGCGGGCGTCGCTGCTCGCGGTTCGCAACGCACTACGGTGAACCCGGTACGCATTAGTGTGCCCCTGCCCCCGGCGGGTCGGCTCGACCAGACCGACAGCGGCCAGCCGCGCCAGCGCGCGGCGCACCGTCGGTTCGGAGACGCCGACCTCGGCGGCCAGCCGGGCCTGGCCAGGGTACGCTGTGCCGGTGGGGTCGCGGTAGCTGAGCAAGACATCATAGGTCGTTTTGGCGACGGGGGACAGGGTCGGGCAGCGGACCACGCTGACGGGGGCCTGCACAAAGAACTCAGGGGCGGTCGGCGGTGTGTAGACAACAACCGTCGGCGCTACTCCGCATTCCGCATTCCGCATTCCGCATTCGGTGGGCGGCATCGCTTGGCTCCTTTGGGGGTATACGGAGCCATCCTCCCCTATTGACAACACGCCGCTCTATCTGCTATGATGAACCCAGCAG
>JBBSAN010001017.1:0-2443 GCA_038252265.1 Chloroflexia bacterium | reverse complement strand
TCGCCACCTTTATCCAGCATTACCAGAGCCGGGGCACGCCGGTGTCGTACCTCCAGATCTGGAACGAGCCGAACCTGAACGTCGAATGGTACGCGGGCAAAGCGGTGGACCCGGCGGGGTATGTCACCCTGCTGAAAGAAGCCGCCCGTCGCGCCCGCGAAACCAGCCTCAACGTGCTCATCCTGGCCGCCCCGCTGGCGACCACGCTGGACAACTACCCCGACCAGTTGAACCTGAACGAACTGATCTACCTGGACAAGATGTACCAGGCCGGGGCCAAAGACGCGTTCGACATCATGGCCGCCAACGCCTATGGCCTCGACCGCCCACCCGAAGATCCCCCCGCCGAGAACGTGCTGAACTTCCGCCGCGTGGAACTGCTGCATGGGGTGATGGAGCGCAACGGCGACGCCAGCAAGGCGATCTGGTTCAACGAGTATGGCTGGAACGCCCCCGACAACGCCCTGGTGCCCAACCCCACTCCCGGCAGCACCGCACCGAACGCCGACCGGCGCTGGGGCAGCGTCACCCTGACCCAGCAGGCCGACTACACCGTGCGCGGTATCACCTGGGCGCAGCAGCACTGGCCCTGGGCGGGGGTGTTCACCATCTGGTTCTTCCGCCAGGTGGGCGACATCCCGACCAACAAAGCCGAATACTATTTCCAGATGATCAGCCCCGACTGGGTCGCCAAGCCGGTCTATAATCGCGTCCAGGCAGCGGCGACGGGCGGGCAACTGGCCGGGCCGGGCACCTATAACGAACTGGCCGCCCCGGTGGCCGCCGGGCCGGGCTGGCGCTTGCAACGCGATCCGCAGGCGAACGAGGGGGTGAGTCTCGTCTCGACCGTCGCCTCGGACACGATCCGCATCCGCTTCGTGGGCACCGACCTGGCTCTGGCCGTCAGCGCGCCGGTCAGCCCGACCGGTGCGCTGACTCCCCGGCTGTTCGTCATGGTGGACGGCAGCACCACCGGGGTAGCCGCCACCCTGCCCCGCGACACGCAAGGCCGCCCCTACATTGACGCCGCCCAGCTCAGCGCCGCCCGCGCCGGGGTGAGCCGCGCCGGGGCGGTCAGCGCCGCCGGGCTGGGCGGGCCAACCGGGACAGAGCAGGCGTTTGTGCCGGTGGTGGCCGGGCTACTCAGCGAGCGCGCCCCCGGCCTGCATACCGTGGACCTGATCCCCGATGGGCCAGGCGTGATCTTCGACGGCTTTACCGTGCGCAGCGAGCGGTCCTACCTCCCCTTCGCCCTTCTCACCGCCTTCTTGCTGGCCGCTATCCTCGGCGTGATCGCGGCCTTGCTGCGGGACCGTCGTGCAACCCGCGCCTGAGTGTGGCGTTATATCGTGTGATGACCCAACTCCCCTCACCGCCCCGGCCTGTGGGTGGGCACCCGACCCGCCTGATCCCGCTGGCGGCGATCCCGGCCCCCTCGGCCCAGCTCCATCCATTCCGCAACAGCCTGCTGCTGGCGATCCTGGCTGCCGGGGTGCTGGGCCTGATCGTGGGCCTGGCCTTCCTCGATAGCTGGACCAACCTGGGGGTGAGCTGGGGGCCGGACCTGACCCCGGTCGCCGCCACCGATGTGCAACCGCTGGGGGTCAATGTCTTTCTCGATAAAGACGTAGAGCCGGAAAAGGTCGATCAGACGCTCCAGATGGTGCGGCAGGGCGGGATCAAGTGGGTGCGGCAGGCGTTCCCCTGGCACGATATCGAGATTGCGGGCAAGGGCAACTTCACCGACACCCGCGACGGGCGCAACATCAGCGCCTGGGCCAAGTATGATGCTATCGTGGACCGCGCCCAAACGCTGGGCTTGCAGGTTCTGGCCCGCATTGACGCCCCGCCCCGCTGGGCCCATGCCGACGGAGCCGTCTCGCACGCGCCGCCGCAGAATGTGCAGGATTTTGCCGACTTCGTCGCTGCCGTGGTGGGTCGCTACAAAGGCAAGATCCGCTATTTCCAACTGTGGAACGAGCCGAACCTGATCGGGGAGTGGGGTGGCCCGCCCGACGCGACAGCCTATACTGCCCTGCTGAAAGCCGCCTACCTGGCCGCCAAAAGGGCGAATCCCGACGCGCAGATCCTGATGGCCCCCCTCGCCCCCACCGAGGAGCGCGGCCCGGACAACATCAGCGACCTGATCTATCTCCAGCAGATGTATGACGCCGGGGCCAAAGACTACTTCGACATCGGCAATGTCATGGTCTACGGCCTGGGCTACCCGCCCGCCGAACGGCGTACCGACCTCAAACGGCTGAACTTCTCGCGCCCGGCGCTCACCCGGCGGATCATGGAGCGCAACGGCGACGGGGCCAAGGGCGTCTGGGCCAGCGAGTATGCCTGGATCAGCCTGCCGCCCGACTGGACCGGCAAGCCCTCGACCTGGGGGCGCTCAGTGCCGGAAGAGATCCAGGCGCAGTATCTGGTGGAGGGGTAC
>JBBSAN010001016.1:0-2446 GCA_038252265.1 Chloroflexia bacterium | reverse complement strand
TTCGGGTCGGGGCCATCGAGGGCACTCAGGGTGCCTTTTTCGTACTCGGCCAGAGCCGTGTCGCTGTCGGTCATGATGCGGATCATCACCGGCACGGTCGGCTTGGGGCTGCCCCAGTAGCTGGTGTTCGGCGTCATCGTGATCGACTCGTTGTGCTTCCACTCGGTCAGCATGTAGGCCCCGGTGCCCGCGCCGGGCTTGGTCATCCACTCCGCGCCGCCGCTCTCCACAACCTTCTGGTTGACCACGAAGTAGGTCCACAGAGTGGTTTCGGAGATGAAGTAGGCGCTGGGATTGATCAGGGTGATCTTCAGCGTGTTGGCGTCGGGGGCTTCGATGCCGGAGACGACTGTTACCTTCGGCTTGGTGGTGTCGGTCGAGGTGACCGAAGCGCGCACTTCAGCAAAGCCCTTGATGTCTTCCATGACGAACTCATAGGGCGCTGCCGCCGTGTTCGCCACGCGGTTGTAGGAATAAACGAAGTCTGCCGCGGTCACCGGGTCGCCGTTGGTGAACTTGGCGTCTTTGCGCAGGTGGAAGGTGTAGACGCTGGCGTCGGGGCTAACATCCCACGACTCGGCCAGGGCGGGGCCGACCTTCTGGGTCATCGGGTCGATCACGGTCAGGCCATCATAGAAGTTCTGGCCGATGTCGATGGAGAGGTTTTCCTGCATCAGGGCCGGGTCGAACGTCTCCGGCTCGGCATAGGCGCGCCAGGAGAAGACATCACCCGCCGGGGCGGTGGTGCCGGTGGTGTTGGTCGCCGCCGCCACCGGAGCCGTTGTGTTGGTCGCCGCCGCCGCTGGCGCAGTGGTATCGGTCGCCGCCGCCGCCGGGGCCGACGTCGCTGTAGCGGCAGCGGGAACCGGCGTGCTGGTCGCCGTGTCGGTACCGCAACTCGCCACGAGTAAGCTCAGGCCGACTAATAATGCGAGGACCAGATTCATTTGCTTTTTGAACATGCTTTCCTCCTTATAATCCTTGGTGGTCCATTCGGGAATCAACGACCGCCTCGTATGCACTGCCCAGGCTTTACGGGGCGGCGTTCGCGCAGGGATGGAAGCGTATTCCGCCATTTCCGGGTTACGGATGACGCCTCACGCTCCTTCTGGCGGGAGTGGACCGGCACAGCACCGGCGCAGGCCCGCAGCACTGCCTATACTATACACCCGTTGCGCGGCGGATCGGTTCTGTTCGGGGCAACGGGTATAATGGGGGTTATACTCGCATTATAGGCAAGGGACCGTAGGTTGTCAAGCGGGCGGGTGGACGAGTGGTTGGTGGTTGGTGGTTAGTAGCCGGAGCGTAGAGATCAGTGGTCCAGTGGCAGTGACACCGGAATATATAATTGATGTTCCCCAATGCCGATTTCTTTATCCTAAACTAACCACGAACCACGAACCACTCATCTCTCACCGCAAGAGGCCGCGTTCGCGGGCGACGGTGCTGCCGAGCAGGCCGAGCAGGACTTCGTAGGGGGTGTTGGCAAATTCGGGGTGATACTCGAAGCGGTTGCGCTCGAAGTATTGCACGGTGTAGACCTTGCCGTCGGTCGGGTTCGCTTCCAGGAACTCTTCCGAGAGCGGATAGCCGAACAGGGCCAGGCCGCCATGCGCCTGCCAGTAGCGCAGGAACGCACCCTGGAGGCTGTGGCCCGTCGGCGCGAAGTAGCGGCGGCTGGCATCCGAGGTGAAGGCGGGGACGGGGTCGAAGGTGCGCCCGGTGGTCGCTTCACGGCCCAGCAAGCCGAGCAGCACAGCGTCGGGCGTACCCGCGAATTCGGGGTGATACTCGAAGCGGTTGCGCTCGAAATACTGGACAATATAGGTGTTGCCGTCGGCAGGGTTCACTTCGGCAAACGGTTCCGAGATCGGGTAACCGAAGATGGGCAGGCCGCCGTTCGCCTCCCAGTAGCCCAGGAACGGCTGGCGCAGGGTGTGCCCGACCTCCCCGAAGTAGCGCCCATCGGGGAGGTCGGGCGGGGGCAGCCGGGTGAAGGCGGCGCTGCGGTCCACCGGGGCGGGGGCCACGGGCACCAGGGTCGCCGGGGGCAGGGTGATCGGCTGCGTGGGCGCGGCGATGGCGGTGGGGCCACTAGGGGTTGGACCGCCGGGGCCGACCCCCACCGTAGCAGTGGCCTGCCGCCCGCTGGTGGTGCCCTGGGCCAGGGCGGTGGCCGGGCCGGGGGCGGTTTCCGGCGGCAGGGTAAAGGTTGTGCGGAACCCGCCGCCCGCGTCGGCCACGATGGCGGTGAGATAGCGATTGTTGCTATCGGCCCCGATCAGGCGCAGGCCGACCAGTTCTCCCCCGGCGAAGCCGCTGCCGGTAAAGGTGAGCAACGTGCCCGGCGCGGCCTGGGCCGGGTCCACCGCGAGGCGAGCCGACCCGGCGGGCGCAGGGGTGGGCGAGGGCGCGACCGAGGTAGGCGCGGCGGGCGTGCCTGCCG
>JBBSAN010001015.1:0-2449 GCA_038252265.1 Chloroflexia bacterium | reverse complement strand
GGCGACCGCTGGTCGCCCCTACGGCGCCATTGGGGATTCCCCATCCATCGTGCAATCCCGTACATTTCTAGCGGCCTGTGTACCATACCCCAAGCCGCCGATTCCTGCAACCGCGTTTACGGCGCGAGCGGGTGACCCCAGACCACATGGCCGAACACCTGCAACGGGACGATCCCCTCGGGGCAGAGTGCGAGCAGGGCGGCATGGGCTTCGGCGTCGAAGGCGGCAGCGGCGGCGGGCGGCATCCGGTCGCGGGAGAAGCCGTTGCGGGCGTGGAACGACTCGATATAGGCGGCAACCGGCTGGGGAAAGGGGCGCGGCGGGGTGCGCTGTTCCCCCACCTGCGCGAACAGGCCGCGCCGTTCCAGTTCTTCGACCAGATTATACGGCTGGTAGAGCCGGTTGGTGGAGTAGTGATCAATGATCGGCTGGAGCGCGGCGCGCCAGGGGCCGGGCAGCGTCTCGTCCCCGATGATCGCCAGCAGGCCGTGCGGTGTGAGTGCGGCGCGGAAGCGCGGCATGACGATGGCCCAGTCCATCCAATGCAGGCTGGCCCCGGCGGTGATCAGCGCATACGGCGGATCGCGCGGGGCGTCTTCGGCATAGCCCACGATCCAGCGCAGGTTGGGGGCATCGCCACCCGGTTCCTGCTGGCCGCGTTCGATCATCGCCACCGACGGGTCCACCGCGTCCACCCGGTCCACCAGCCTCGCCAGCGGGCGGGCCACATAGCCGGTACCGCAGCCCACATCCAGCACATGGCGCGGCGTGTCGGTGATCAGCCCCACCAGCAGCGGAAAGACCTCGGCAGGGTAGGGTGGGCGATGATGATACGCCGCCACAATCGCCGCGTCCTGAAACTGCGCCCCATACTCCGGGGCCAGATGCGCGGGCTTCGGCACCATGGCCCCGCTCTCCTGCTCACGCATCGTTCATCTCCTGACCCCTCATTGCTCATTGCTCATTGCTTCGTCGCGCGTTGAGACCGAAGCTGGCCCCGAAGGCCATGACGGCCAGGGCGGCAGCCAGGGCGAACACCGGCTCGTACCCGATCCAGTCTACCAGGGAACCCCCGATGATCGGTACCAGCGTGGCGAGGCCCAGGATCGTGTTCAGGAAACCGATATAGGTGGGGCGCTCGGCGGCGGGGGCGATGTCGAGCAGGAGGTTGTTGTTGATCACCCGCCCGGCCCCCGACGCGAAGCCGATCAACACGAAGACCAGCCCGAAGCCATAATAGCCCCAGCCGTCGGATCCCCCGCCCGATCCCAGCAGGCCCAGCGCCCCCAGCCCGATTGGCAGGGCCAGCGCCGCCAGCGGCGGGGCCAGCACGGCCAGGGTGCTGCCGCGCATCATGCCGCGGGGGCTGGCCCGGTCGGATACCGGTGTCCACACCAGATTCGAGGCCACGCCGCTGATCGTCAGGGCGGCCAGGTAGATACCAACCATAGCAGCCGGGGCATGGAGGTTCTCACGGGCGTAGACCACATAGAACGGGTCGGCAATGGCGCTGAAGGCCAGCAGCACGCGGGCAATCAGGAAGGCGCGGTAGTTGCGATCCTCGCGCACGATCTGCGGTCCCCGGCGGATCTCGTCGCGCAGGGTGCGGCGCGGTCCCGTTCGCCCCTCTGCCGGTTCGCGGATCACCGACCAGCAGCCGATGGCAATAGCGACAAACACCGCCGCCACCCCGAAGAGCAAGGCGAAATTGAGCGGAAAGGCGATAGGCGACGCCGGGTGCTGGCCCTCGTCCAGCATAAAGCTGACCAGGAAGCTGACCCCCAGCGCCAGCACGCCGCCCCAGAAGGCGCGCAGTCCGAAGAACGACGCCCGCCGCCGGGGCGGGATCGTCTTGCCGACCACCTCCAGCCAGGGGATGCCGCCCACGCCCCCGGACAGGCAATAGATGGTGTAGAGGACAAAGAAGCTGAGCAACAGCCAACCTGGCTGCCCGGCCAGCACCAGGCTGAGCAGCGCCAGCACGAGCATGGCGATGACACGGGTGATGCCCGCCCCGGTGTACCAGGGCATCTTGCGCGGCAAGTGTTGCACCCGGCTGGCGATGATCATCTGGGGCAGGAACCAGCCGCCCGACGTGATCGTCGGCAGCAGCCCGATCAGGATGTGCGGCCCGCCCAGGCGGCTGACAAACCAGGGCAAAACCACCGACGGCGCATAGAACGCTTCGGCCATGCTGAAGATGATCCCGTTCGCCACGCCCAGGCGAAAGTTCCAGCGCTGGTTGCGCCACGCTTCGGGGGCCAGTCCTTCGACGGGGGCGGGAGGATTTTGGATTTTGGATTTTGGATTTTGGAGGGGGTCGTGGGGGCTGGGGGTTGGAATGCTGGGGGTGGGGGTGGGCGTTATGAGAGGGGCAGTGGGGGGCCGGAGGGGGGCGGCGGCCTCAGCGCCGGGGGCTTTCCCGGCAGACGGATCGCCGCCCGGTGGC
>JBBSAN010001014.1:0-2454 GCA_038252265.1 Chloroflexia bacterium | reverse complement strand
GGCGAGGCGCTGGGCCAGCTTGAGGTCGCCCTGAAGCAGAACCCGGCCAGCATTGACGGGCATTTGCTCAAGGCGGCCAGCCTGAGCAACCTGGGCCGCAGCGATGAGGCCCGCCAGGAAATGGACCGGGCCACCCGCCTGAGCACCCCCGCCACGCGCTGGCGGACCCTGCTGGTGCAGGCCCAGACCGCCGAGTCGAACAAGGATTATCCCCAGGCCGAGCAACTGTACCGCGATCTGATGCAGCAGGTGCCGGGTGAGGTGTTGCCCAAGCAGGCGCTGGCCGACATCTACCGCCAGACCGGGCGCTACCAGGCCGCCGCCGACCTCTATCACCGTGTGGTCTCTGCCGACCCGGCCAACGCCGATGCCGTGCTGGGCTGGGCCGACAGCCTGGTCGCGCTCGACAACACCGACGCGGCGATCCAGGTGCTGGACGCGGTGAACGAAAACGCGCTGCGCTACGTGGATGCCCAGTTGCAACTGATCGAGCTGTATGTACAGCGTATTAATCAGGCGTTGAGCAACGCCTCGTCCTCTAAGCTCGACGCTTCTGCCCCCATGCTGAGTGGGCTGCTTCACGACCTGGGGCTGGCCTCGCGGGCCATCGCCGGGCTGACCGACCGCAGCGAGTGGCGGCATTTCTACCGCTTGCTGGCTGAGTGGTGGTATGCCGCCTACCAGCTAGCCCGGCTGGGCCGGTTGCCGCCCAACATCGAGTGGCCCGACGGCGGGCCGCACAACGCGGGCGACCCCCGCGAAATCGCGACGGTCTGCCGCGAGGCCTACCGGCGCTACCTGCGCCGCGCCCCCGACGCCCCCGACCGCGAAGACATCCTGGCCCGCATCTATTTGGACGTGCAGGAATGGCAGTAGAGAAGACAGAAATCAGAAATTAGAAATCAGAAGATCGCGGAATCCCGCAGATGGTCGGCGGCACTAGGCCGCAAAGAACTCAGAAAATCTAATTTCTGATTTCTGATTTCTAATTTCTCACAAAGGAGAACGCCACACATGGTCACATTTCGAGTCGTCCCGCATCCGGCAGAGGCGCAGGTGTTGCATGGGCAAAACCTGGCGCGGACGATGTATAGCATCGGCGTGGAGGGCGGGAGCGCCGCGGACATGCCCAACTTCCTGAGCGTGGTGATGGACCAGTCGGGCAGTATGCAGGGCGGGAAGCTGGATGCCGCCAAGCAGGCGTTGTTGAACCTGCTCCAGCAGGTACCCCCCCGCGACGATGTGGTGGTGCAGATCACCCTGTTCAGCGATATCGCCGAAGAACTGCTCGCCCCGACCACCGGGCGGCAGTTGCACGGGCGGCTGCAGGACATGGCCTCGCGCATCCGCAACATTGACGCCGGGGGCACCACCTCGCTAGGCAGCGGCCTGCGCGTGGCGCTGAGCGCGGCCCGCCATTACCCCCACTATGTGCGCCGGGTGCTGATGATCACCGACGGCAAGCAAGAGGGCAGCAAGCCGATCAGCGACGCCTACAATGCGGCGAAAGAACTGGCCGGGGCGGGGCTGCGGGTGGATGCCTGGGGCGTGGGCGACGCCTGGGAGGCCGATCAGCTGCGCACCATCGCCCACACCACCGGGGGCGAAGCCGACGTGATCCCCAATGCCCGCGACCTGGCCGTGGCCGTAACCGAGCTATTCGCCGATGTGCAGAGCACGCGGGCCAGCGAGGTGCGCCTGGTGCTGAACACGCCCAAGGGGACCACCATCCGCAGCGTGCGCCAGGTCTTCCCCTCGGTGCAGGACCGCGCCGCCAATCAGGTGAACGAGCAGCAGTGGGTGATCCCCATCGGGTCGATCGGGCAGGAGGAGCCGAAGTTCGTGGTCGAACTGGAAACCACTCCCCGCGATCTGGCGATGGCCTTCCGCATCCTGGTCCCCACCGTGATCTACTCGCAGGGGGGGGCGGACCAGACGGTCGAATTGGACCGGGATGCCTGGTTCTTCGTGCGTTGGGTCGCCTCGCCGAGCGAGGTCCGCATGGACGGCGAACTGGCCCGCTACACCGGGGAAGAAGAGATCACCAGCCTGTCGCAAGAAGGATTCGCCCTGCTCGACATGGGCGCGGTAGACGAGGCGACGGCCAAGCTCACCGCCGCGCTGCGCAAGGCTGTGCAGATCAACAGCCCGCAAGCGGTCATCCTCAGCAGCGTGATCAACCCGCAGACCGGGCGGCTCGTCTCCACCAACGCCGCCGACGCCGTGAACAAGACCGGCAAGCTCCACACCGGCAAGACCGGCAAACTGCTGGCCGCTACCGGGAAGCTGCCGAAGAGTGGATCGCAGACGTGATGCGTGATGCGTGTTGCGTGATGCGGATTGTGTATTGCGGATTGCGTATTGCACCGGTAGAGAAAATACGGGTAAACCGTTTTATAATACGTTGTCAGCATAAACATAACGCCTCACGCAACACGCATCAAGCCGGTAGAG
>JBBSAN010001013.1:0-2455 GCA_038252265.1 Chloroflexia bacterium | reverse complement strand
TGCGGCGCGGTCGGCTGCGGCACCGCCACGCCCACGCCGTGCGGCGCGGTCGGCTGTGTCACCGACACCCCCAGCCCCACCCCGACCTGTCAGCCCGGCACGCCCGGCTGCGGCACCGCCACGCCCACGGCCACGCCCACCTGCCAACCCGGCACGCCCGGCTGCGGCACCGCCACGCCCACGCCGACGCGCACCCCAACGAATACACCGACGCGCACCCCGACCAACACGCCGGTCAACACCGCGACCACCACGCCCACCAGCACCTGGACCCGCACCCCAACCGCCACCCCTACCTGCATCATCCTGGGCCACTACACTGCGACCGTCGTCGTCGGCACCGTCACCGTCATCGCCGGCACCCAGGACCTGGGCAACCACTGTAACGACTGCCTCAGCCAGTTGATCTTCCCCTTCCCCGTCCAATTCTACGGCGACACCTATGGCAAGGCCGTCGCCAGTTCTAATGGCAACATCCAATTCGTGCCCGAAAGCACCAGCAGCGCCGCCCCCTGCCTGCCCAACCCGGCCCTCGACACCACGATCATGCTCTACCAGGGCGACCTCGACACCAGCGGCCCTGGCGAAGGCATCTTCAGCGCCACCCTGGGCACCGCTCCCAACCGCACCTTCGCCCTCGAATGGCGCACCCACTACGTCGGGCGCAACGGCACCTCGGACGAAGAAGTGATCTTCACCGAAAACGACCCGACCATCCGCATGGTCTACGGCCCCAACAGCGACGACGGTCAGAACGAGGTCAGCGGCCTGCAACTGGGGCCGGGCACCCAGTACGACGAATACTCCTGCCACACCGGGCTGCTCACCGCGGGTAAAGCCATCATCTGGCCCTGGACCCCGCCACTCATCCTCTGTACGCCGACGTCGACGCCCACCCACCTGCCCAGCGCCACGCCCACGCCTACGATCTGCGCCACCACTGTCCTCGCCAACGGCTTCGAGAGCGGCACCCTGGAAGGCTACACCGCGACGGTCGCCCCGACGCCCGGCTGTATCTCCGGCGGCTGCGGCTGGACCAACGTCGGCACCGCCGCCCACACAGGCCTCCGCTCCCTCTTTGCCCCTGATGTCAATGAGCCGTCCGACCAGCAACTGACCAGCCCGGCTTTCACCGTCCCCGCCGCCTCGCCCCAGATCATCTTCTGGCATCGCTACGCCCTGGAACACCCGCTCTGGGACGGCGGCGAGCTGGAGATCAGCCCCAACGGCGGCCCCTGGGTCACGGTGACGCCCGCCGCCATCAGCCCGACCTATCCCCCGGGCACCATCCCCGGCAGCTTCAGCAACCCCCTCGTCGGCAAGTTCGGCTGGACCAACCAGAACCCCAGCTGGCCCGGCTGGGACCCGATCACGGTCAACCTGAGCGCCTACGCCGGCATCCCCAATACCCGCTTCCGCTTCCGCCTGGGCACCGACCACGGCAACGCCGGGCAGGGGCCAGCCCTCGGCTGGTGGATTGACGACATCACCATCACCGGCCTCTGCAACACGCCCACCCCGACGCGCACTCGCACCCCGACGGCCACCGTTACCCCCACCGCCACGCCCACCTTGCCCTGCGTCCCCACCCCGGTCGGCATGACCCACTGGTATCCGCTGGACGAGACGAGTGGCAGCATCGCCAACGAAATCGCCTTCGGCGCCAACGCCTTCGAATTCAACAGCCCGGCTCATGTGCCCGGTAAGGTGGCCGGCGGGCTGAACTTCAACGGCATCAACCAGTGGGCCGGTGTCTTCCCACCCTGGAACTCGCCCGCCCTGGGCACCGGCGACTTCTCGATTGACACCTGGATCAGCGTGCCCACCAGTTCGCTCGTCGGCCTGCAAGTCTTTCTCGATGGGCGCAACTTTGCGCCGCGCGGCTATGCCATGTTCCTCTCCAATGGGCAGTTGGGTCTGCAAATGGCCGACCAGCTGCCCCCGCCCAACGGCTACAGCAGTTACATCGCGCCCGGCACGCTCACCACCGGCTGGCACCTGGTGGCGGCCACAGTCCAGCGCACCACCAACGGGGGCACGCTCTGGGTCGACGGCGTGCCGGTGCTGACCTTCACCC
The DNA here is from genome assembly GCA_038252265.1 of Chloroflexia bacterium. Classification (GTDB taxonomy): domain Bacteria; phylum Chloroflexota; class Chloroflexia; order QHBQ01; family JAICKM01; genus JBBSAN01. Next base: position 378 of record JBBSAN010001013.1, on the reverse strand, counting down.
CGCGCCTGGGCAACCTGACCAGCAACGCGCCCCTCTGGATCGGGCGGCACCACCCCAACGCCGCCTATAACGCGACCCTCTACTTCCACGGCAGCCTGGACGACATCGAGTTCTTCCATCGCAGCCTGACCGCAGCCGAGGTGCAGAGTATCTACAACGCAGGCAGTGGCGGCAAGTGCAAGCCGACCCCGGTCCCGCCGACGCGCACCCCCACGCCGGGGCCGTGCCTGTGGTGCTCTGCCGATGTGCCAAGCGGCAGCCCGTTCTACCTTTACGTGACCAACCTGCTCTACCAGGGGGTGATCGGCGGCTACCCCTGCGGCAGCAACCCGAACGAGCCGTGCCTGCCGCCGGGCAACAACCCCTACTACCGCCCCG
>JBBSAN010001012.1:0-2461 GCA_038252265.1 Chloroflexia bacterium | reverse complement strand
GCACCGGGCACCCGCGCCCGCCCCGCAGCACCTCTAACGGACTTTGCATCAGCCGTGTGAGGCGGCGCATCGCCCTGCCTCCTCTTGTCCACATATGGTATAATAAAACTGCTTCGCCTGCTATAGTAGGCGCTTGATTCTGTATGTCTGGCAAGGTTGCTACTTGTCCCAAAGGAGGGTATTCCGTTATGACATTGGCCTCCCGTGGTCTGGAGGATGTGGTTGCGACCCAATCGGCGATTAGCTCGATCATTGGTGCGACGTTGACGTACCGGGGGATCACCATTGAGGAGCTGGCCGAGAACGCGTCGTTTGAAGAAGTCGTCTATCTGCTGTGGTACGGGGCGCTGCCGACCCAGACCGAGTTACGCGACTTTAACACCAAGATCCGCCAGAACCTGAACCCCCCCGCCGAAGTGGTCGGCTTCCTTCAGCAGTTCCCCAAAGACGCCCTGCACATGGATGTGCTGCGCACCGCCGTCTCCATGCTCGGCCTCTATGATCCCGACGTGGCCGATGGCTCCCGCGAGGCAAACGAGCGCAAGGCGATCCGCCTGCTGGCCCAGATGCCCGCGCTGGTCACCACCTATTACCGCTACCGCGCCGGGTTGGAGCCGGTGGCCCCGCGTCCCGACCTCGATATCGCGGGCAACTTCCTCTACCAGTTGCACGGCAAGCTGCCCAGCGACCGTGAGCAACAGATCTTCAACGTGGCGCTGGTGCTCCATGCCGACCACGAACTGAACGCCTCCACCTTTGCCTCTCGCGTCACCGTCGCCACCCTGTCCGATATCTATTCGGGTGTCGTATCGGCCATCGGTACGCTGAAGGGGCCGCTGCACGGCGGGGCGAACGAAGAAGTGATGGCGATGTTAGGCGCGATCCCCACGGTCGCGGGGGCGGTTCCCTATGCCGAGACGGAACTGGGCCGGGGCGGCAAGATTATGGGCATCGGTCACCGGGTCTACAAGAACGGCGACCCCCGCGCCCAGATCCTCAAGGGCATGGCGCTGGAACTGTCGCAGGCGGCGGGCGATACCACCGACTACGACAAAGCCTCACGCATCGCCGACTACATGGCGAGCCGCTCCAAGCCGCTCTTGCCCAACGTGGACTTCTACTCGGGCATTGTCTACAACGCTCTAAGCATTCCCCGCGACCTGTTCACCCCGATCTTCGCCATCTCCCGCGTCAGCGGGTGGATCGCGCACATCCTGGAGCAACTGGGCGACAACCGGCTGATCCGCCCCCGCGCCGAGTACATCGGCCCGCAGGAGGCGCACTGGATCCCCATCGAGGAGCGTGGGCGCAGCAATAAGTAGTTCCCGACCCAATCTCTATCCCACGCACAACCAGACCCGCGACAACCCTGTCGCGGGTCTGGTTCAGTATGTATGCCTTGATCCTCCGGCCCCTCCGCCTTGCGATGTGGTGTGCGCCGGGCTGAATGTCCCGGCAAAGATGGGACTTGCTGGGGTAGCAGAACGCAGGGAGAGGGTGTATAATAGTAAGTGAATGAAACTCATACGGTGCCCAATAGGAAGGGAGCCGGTGAGAAAGGAGGCCAGCTATGTTGGCAATGTTTTATGCACTCGTCTTTTTCGGCGCGCTCGCCGTGGGGGCACTGCGCTATGGTGCCGATAGCCGCCGCGATCTGAACGCGACGCAGCTTGAGTGGAGTGTACGCGCCTGATCGCGTGCTGATGGTTGAGCACTGAAGGGTGCATCCGCGCCGCTTCATCGCCCCACTATGCAATTAAAGCCTTGGTAGAGTATTGGCTCTGCCGGGGCTTTTGCATCTACCCCGTGCCGCCTCGCTCGGCCTGCACGGCGGCGAAAAGCTGTTCCCACTGCGGGATGACCACGGGGATGGCGTAGGTCGTCTCGACTTTGTGGCGTAGGGCCGCGCCGAGGCGGGCACGCAGGGCCGGGTCGTCCACCAGCCGGGTCAGGGCAGCGGCAACGGCGGCGGGATCGCGGGCGGGCACGAACAGGCCGCTCACCTCGCCGCTGATCTGCTCCGGGCTGCCGCCGTCGCGGGTGGCGACCACCGGCAGGCGGGCCGCCCCGGCCTCCGCGGTCACATGGGGCATCCCCTCACCCTCGGACAGCCAGGCCAGCCCATCCAGCCCCAGCAGCAGGCGCGGCACGTCGTCGCGGTCGCCGGTGAAGATCACCCGGTCGCCCAGGCGCGCCGTGGCTTCGGCTACCAGCCGGTCGCGGTATTCGGGGAAGAAGGCATCCGGCCCGCCGATCAGCACGAAGCGCGCCTGGGGCCGGGCGGGGGCAACCCGGTAGGCCGCCTCCAGAAAGTCCTCGACCCGCTTCTTGGGGTCAAAGCGCCCGACCCAGCCGAGCGCCACTTCGGCCCCGCTCAGGCCCCATTCCTCGCGCACTCCCGCCCGCTGGGCCGGGTCGAACTCGTCCAGATCGACCATGCTGGGGATGGTCAGGGCGTGCG
>JBBSAN010001011.1:0-2464 GCA_038252265.1 Chloroflexia bacterium | reverse complement strand
TGTCTTTACTTTCCTTTGGGTGGGGCTTTTTTCCCCCCCCCCCCCGCCCCCCCCCGGGCTTTCTCCACCCCCCGGGGGGGGCCCCCCCCGTGGGCGCCCCCCCTACGCCAACACGGTCTTAACGGTCTTACCGGAGAATGCATCAGCCCTGCGTGCCTCGCCGCCACCCGACGGGAGAGCGGCCCCGGCACCCTGCCGCGCCCGCTCTCCCTCAGCACTCAGCACTCAGCACTCAGCACTCAGCACTCAGCACTCACGGCCCGTCACGGCCCACCGTTGGCGAGGGTGACGAACTTGGAGACTTGCCCACGGGTGCCGTTGTTGTTCGGGCGATAGTAGGGACGATTGGCCGGTGGCAGGCAGGGTTCGCCAGGGCCGCCGCAGGGGTAGCCGCCGACGATGTTATGGGCGACCACGGCTTCGACGTAGCTGTAGAAGGTGCTGCCGGGGGGTACATCCTCGAAGGTGCCGCTGGTGGGGGTTGGCAGGGGGTAGCCGCTGCCCAGGGCGATGACCTTGCTCAGTTGGCCGCGGGTGATATTGTTGTTCGGGCGGAAGTAGGGGCGATTGCCGGGGGCGACGCACGGTTCGCCGGACGACCCGCAGGGGTAGCCGCTGATCACGCCATGGCTGAACCCGGTTTCAATATAAGTGTAGAAGGTGCTGTCCGCCAGCACGTCCTCAAAGGTGGGCGTGGTCGGGGTCTGGATGGCCCACTCGGCGGCGTTCACTTCCATCTTCATCAACTGGCCGCGGGTGACATTGTTGCCGGGGCGGAAGTAGCTGCCGGGGCAGGGTTCGCCCGGCCCGCCGCAGGGATAGCCGCTAACGTAGCCTCGGCAGGCCATCCACTGGATGTAGGGATAGAAGGTGTAGCCGCCGGGCACGTCATTGAACTGCACGGTGCAGCCGGGGGTGGGGGTGGCACTGGGGCCGGGGGTGTTGGTGGGGCCGGGGGTGTGGGTTACGGCAGGGCTGGGGGTATTGCTGGGCAGCGGGGTGCTGGTCGGGCTAGGCGTGCTGGTCGCGCCGGGGGTGGGCGTGTAGGGGACGAATTGCGCCACCTTGTTGGACGTGACTTCGGAAACCCAGAAGCCGCCGCCGCCCCACCAGGCGCGGGCCGGGCCGATCCGCCGCCCGCCGCCGATGGGCGTGGGGATGGTGGGCAGCGACCATTGCACCACGCCGCCGGTGCGCGCGCCGGTCAGCACGCGGGGAGCGGGGGTTAGCTGGGTGACGATGGGGGTGTAGACGGCGCTGGCGGGCACGGCGGTGGCCTGGGCCGGGGCGGGTTGGCTGAAGCTGACCGGCTGGACCGGGGCGACGATCGTTGGCGTGCTGACCGCCGGTTCCAGCCGCCCGATCTGGTTGCCGAGCATGGCCGGGAAGTAGATGTTGCCCGCATCATCGGGATTGAGCTGGGTGAGCATGGCCTGGCTGCCGGTCGGCACATGGTAGACGTTGAAGGTGTTGCTGGCCGGCTGGAACTTGACGATATTGCCGTTCACCGGCTCCGAATACCAGAAGTCGTTGCCGACAAACAGGCCGAAGAGCAGGCCGAGGCCAAACGGCGGCTGGCAGGTAGACGGGGTGGTGGGGGCCTGCCACAGATTCCACACATCGGGGTTGCCGGGAATGAGCTGGCCGATATCGTTGCTACAGCTATCCACGAACCAGATGCTGTGATCGGGGGCCACGACGATGCTGTGCGGATGCGCCCCGGCGATGGGGTGCTGGTGGCGGCGGTATTCGCCGGTGGCCGGGTCCAGGCTGCCGATGGTGTCCTGGGCGCGCTCGGTGAACCAGACGGTAACGCTGGTGGAGATGATGTCGTCTACGACGATGCCATGCACTCCGGTGACGGCGGGGTCGAGTTGCCATTCGGTGAGGGTGTTGGTGTCGGGTTGGAGCCGCCCAATGTGGGGGAGGAAAGCGGCGGTGTACCAGAGATTGCCGCTACGGTCCAGGGTGGTGCCGTGGACATAGTCGCCGGGGTTGACCACGCCCCACTCGCTCAGGATGTTGGTGGCCGGGTTGAGCGCGGCGACCTGATCGATCCCCGGATTGGCGTGGTTGCCCTCGGCGAACCAGATCAGGCTGCGGGCGGTGTCCCACTTGAGCTGCCAGGGTCCCCGGTCGGGCGGCAAGGTCCATTCGGTGAGGATGCCGTTGTCAGACACGGCGGGTGGCGGGGCTGCGGTCGCGGGGGTGTGCGCGGCTTGCCCCAGGAGCGCGATCCCGGCGAGCAAGAGCAGCCCGCCCAGGAGCAGGAGTCCGGCCAGGCGCAGGCGGAACGTATTGATCACAACGCCTCCTTATCAGGCATCTTTACTGCTTGGGTGAATGGTGTGGGTCCCTCGGCCCTTAATTTTACCGGGTGTGGGGGGGCGGGGACACGGGGGTGGGTCGGGCGTGCACGGCTGTTGCAATGTTGGTGGGTGCTGGCCGACCCACCCCGGTCATC
>JBBSAN010001010.1:0-2465 GCA_038252265.1 Chloroflexia bacterium | reverse complement strand
CCGCCCGCTCCGGGCACCGCTCGATGCCAAACGGATTTATCTGGACTGGGCGCAGCAGCACCTGGTGCTACGCGACCTACGCTACTATATCCTGGTCTGGACGGATGGGTTGGAGGCGGGCACGCTCAAACGGGTCGCCAGTGAAAACTTCCAGACCCCGGTGACCCCGGTGACCGATTTTTCGGGAGGGTTTCAGCCCCGGGCCTTTGTGGGCACCTACCGCGAAGGCGGGTGGTGGGGGGATTACCTGGCCCCCGTGGGCGACCCGCCGCACCGCCCGTTCCTGCGGCTGCTAGTGGGCTATACGCTGCGTGGCGAATGGTCGCCCTGGACGCTCCATCCGTTGTTGAACCTGGGCAGTCCCTTCGCCCTGGCCCAGGATATCTATACCTATCCGCCGGACAAAGAGCAGATCGCTCTGGCCAATGCGGCCGGGGCGCTCAGTGCCCAAATGCAGGTCAATGCCAAGTCGGGGACCGCGCCCGACACGCGCAGCGGCCGCGCCGCCGACGATTGTCAGCGGGTCCTCCAGGAGACCCAGGCCGGGCAACGGCTGCACAAGCTGGGACATGTGCTCTTGCTCAAAGCCGAGACTCTCAAGGACCTGGACGAGGTGACGCAGACCGCGCTGACCTTGATGGGGCCGTCCTTACCCTTCCGCCTGGAGCGCGGCGAACAACGCAACTTGCTGCGGATGTTCGGCCCCGAATCGAGCGGGGCGATCGGGGGGGATGTGGTCCCCAAATGGCCGATCATCTCCCAGGGGCTGGCCGTCGAGATGCCGTTTGGCCGGCGGACGCGCACCGACACCGACGGCATCTTGCTGGGCATCGATGAGGATGGGCGCTACCCCATCTTTTATCAAGGGTGGCAGGAAGCCGGATCCGGGGACCCGCGCGCCCGCCATATGATCGTCTGCGGGGCCACCGGCTCCGGGAAGACCTTCTTTGGCAACAAGATGTGCCTGGAGGAGGCGGCCACCAACAATGCTCAGGTGGTGGTGATTGAGCCGCAGGGGCATGGACAAAAATTAGTCCTGGCGGCGGGCGGGCCGGGCATGGGGATCTATCACCCGATCAATTTCGAGACGACGCGGCTCAATGTGCTGGACGTGGTGCATACCAACCTGACCCGCCAGATTGCGCATGTCAAGAGCCTGCTGGAGGTGCTGATTCGGGCCACGGTGGAAGAGGATGCGGGGGCGCGCCAGCACCGGCGGGTGTTCAACGATGAAGAGGTCGGCGCGCTGGATCAGGCATTGCAAGAGGTCTACGGCAATCAACCGATCTTGCCCTTCCTGCCCGCCGCCGAGACGCCGCTCCTGCGCCATCTTTGCGATAAGCTGCAACACATTAAAGGGGGCACCCGGCTGGCCCGGCGCATCCGCGCGCTGCTGGTGGATGGTAGTCCCGGGCCCGTGTTCGACCGGCCGACGAACCTGCCGCTGGGCCTGGACGAGGCCCAGGTGATCGCCTTCAACGTCGCCGAGGTCGAAGAACGCTACCGTCCGTTTGTGTATGGAGTCTTCATGGGGGCCGCCCGCCGGCGGACCCGCCGGAAGCCGCGCGATCAGCGGCTGCTCTTTTGGGCGGACGAGTTTGGCTGGTTATGTCAGGTGCCCGCGTTGGCGCAGGCGGTCGCCTATGAGGTCAAGACCGTCCGCACCTTCAACACCGCCTGGGTGATGGGGGAGCAGAACGCGTTCCTCTTTAGCCGGAATGCCGCCGGGCGCTTTATCTTAGAGAACACCGCCGACCAGGTCTATTTCCGCCAGACCGGCACCGCGCTCGAAACGGTGGCGCGCTTCAACAAAGAATTCACGGCCCGCCACCTGAGCATTTTACGGGGGGCTCCGCTCGGCCTCTGTGTTGCCAAGCTGGGCCGCGAGATCTATACCGTGCGGGTGGAGGCCAACGATTTCGAGTATCAGGTCTTTGGGGGGACATGACAGGCCAGTATCGCGGGCTTGTCGTTGTGCGCTCACGGCCAAAGGAGAATTCACCGATGTCAGATCCCCGCGACCCGGATCACCCCGCACCCGATCCTGTTGACGACGCGCTGGCCGCCTTGATCCGACTCCCCCCGAACTATGGGCGGATGGTCGGCGGCACCCCCCTGTCCGCCGACCGCGAACAGCGGATGGCGGACCTCCAAACGGAAGTGCTAGGGATCATCGACAGTATGGTGGACGGATCCACCCTTGCCCTCCAGATGCAGTGTGCGCTGCGGTTGCAGTGTGCGTTGTGGTGCCCGGGCCTACTGTTTTCATGGGAGGACCAACCTCATGCCACGTAAATCCGTCGGGGGCCGAGCGGTCACCGAACAGATGGGGGCCGCGTCGGCGGCGATGTTGGAGTTGAATGACCACTGGATCGCCTATCTACGCTGGCGCAAGGGCGAAGCCGAAAATCGGTTGCGCGCCACCGGGGATCTGGATGACATCCTGGCCACCCTGAATGGGGGTG
>JBBSAN010001009.1:0-2484 GCA_038252265.1 Chloroflexia bacterium | reverse complement strand
GGTTTCGCCGCCCGGCCAGCCCCAGTCCATGTTGCCCCAGTCGCTTCGCACCGCCGCCGCCTCCGGGAAGCGGGCGATGCACTCCTCCCACGACAACCCTTCGGCGTCACCTGCATAGCGCTCGCGCAGCCGGGGATCGGGGATCGGGGGCAGCCCCAGCGCCGCGCCGATGATCTCGGCGGTCTGCCAGGCCCGGCGCAGGTCGCTGCTGTAGAGCGCCATGGGCAGCGTGCCGCGCTCGGCAAAATACCCGACCAGCCAGCGCCCGGTGATCGCCGCCTGTTCGAGACCCGCCGGGGCCAGCGGTGTCTCCGCCGATTGCACCCGCCGGTCGCGGTTGCCCACCGACTGCCCATGCCGCACCAGATATAGATCCATCCTTCTCCTCAGTCAAGCGATAAGCGACGAGCAGCGCGCAGCGCGCAGCGCGCAGCGAGTGATGAGTGCTGAGCAGCTCACCAAATGTCATAGGTTACCCCCGTTGTCATCCTGAGCGCAGCGAAGGATCTTCTACGGGGTCTTCGGTGGTCGGGTGGGCCGTGATCCTACCCTGATCATCGTTGGCACTTCCCTGACAACTTGGACGCCCCGACAAGATCCTTCGCTGCGCTCAGGATGACAGCGGGGGTGATCCAGCATTTCATCGCCTAACACTCAGCACTCAGCACTCAGCACTCGTCCCTCATTGCTCATTGCTCATTGCTCATCGCTCAAGTGGTCCGCCACGCTCCAGCTTTGTAGGCAGCCGACGCCCAGCGTGGTGCCGTCGGGGGTGAACTGGACATGGGTGATGCTGCAATTGCCCACGTCATGGTAGAGATCGAGACCGTCCAACGCTGGCAGGCGGGTGACGGCGGCGGTGAGATAGGCACGGATCGGGCCGCCGTGGCTGACAGCGATGATCGGCCCGCCGGGGTGCGCGGCCAGCATGGCCGCGAGAGCGGCGGTCATGCGGTCGCGCACCTGGCGGCGGGTTTCACCGCCCGGCCAGCCAAAATCGAGGTCGGTACGGTCGCGCCAGCGAGGGAGCAGATCGGGATAGGCCGCCTGCCACGCTTCCGCCAGCGTATCTTCCACCGCGCCGAAGTGCATCTCGCGCAGGCCGGGGTCGGGGGCGGGATCGCGCCCCACCGCCGCCCCGATGGCGAGGGCCGTCGCCCAGGCGCGGGGCGTGTCGCTGCTGTAGAGGGCGGCGGGGGCCGTCCCACTCGCGGCAAACAGCCGGGCCAGCGCCGCGCCCGTGGCAGCGGCCTGTGCCTGGCCGAGCGGACTGAGGCCGCTGTCGCTCCACCCCTGGAGCCGCCGCGCCTGGTTGCCCACCGATTGGCCGTGGCGCACCAGATAGAGGTCGATCACCGGCACCTACAGCCGCGCATCGGCATCCGCCAGGTCGCGGGGCGCGGCAGCGGGCGCATCATCGCCCAGCGGATCGACCAGATGCTGGCGGGCATTGAGCATGAGCAGGCAGCCGATGCCGATATGGCCGCCATGCTCGTCAAACTGGATCTGACTGATGCTACAATTGCTCGCCCCCACCTCGGCATCGGCCAGTTCATCACTGCGGGTCACCGCGTTGTTCAGGTAGGCGCGGATCACCCCGCCGTGGGTGACGGCGATCACATTATCATAGGGACCGTGCCGGGCGACGATGGCCCCGATCGTGTTCGTCACGCGCTCGATCAGTTGGTGGCGGGTTTCGCCGCCCGGCCAACCGAAATCGAGGTTCGCCCGGTCATGCCAGCCCTGCTCCAGGGCGGGATAGAGCGCCTGCCACTCGGCGGTGGTCATCCCCTCGACCATCCCGGCATTCATCTCGCGCAGCCCCGGCACCCGCACCGGGGACAGCTGGAGATAGCGCCCGATGGCTTCGGCGGTGTGCCAGGCGCGGCGCAGGTCGCTGCTGTACAGCGCGTTCACCGACCAGCGCATCCCGGCAAAATATTGGGCCAGGAACCGCCCGGTCATCCCGGCCTGGCGCTGGCCCTCGCTGGTCAGTGCGGTGTCCCATTGCCCCTGGATACGGCCATCGCGGTTGCCGGTCGAAAATCCGTGGCGGACCAGATACAGGTTCATACAGCCTCCTGTGGCGCGGGGGGCACCCCGGCCTCGCGGGTCCCCGTCGCGGCATAATATGCACACCACGTGCGGATCACACACCGTTCGCACAACGGGCGCGGGGCTTTACAGACCTCGCGTCCGTGGCGAATCAGGTTCAGGTGAAAGGGGTAATACGCCTCTGTCGGTACCATCGCTTCAAGCAAAAGCTGTGCCCCCTCGGCGCTGATCCGGTCGGGCACCAGCCCCAGGCGACGGGCTACGCGGTGAACATGGGTATCCACCGGCAGCGCGGGCCGCCCACAGGAAAAGAGCAGCACGCACGCCGCCGTCTTGGGGCCAACCCCCGGCAGGGCGGTCAGCCAGGTGCGGGCCGTTTCCAGCGGTTCGGTCATCAGGAAGTCGAGGTCGAAGCTGCCGCGCTCCTCC
>JBBSAN010001008.1:0-2486 GCA_038252265.1 Chloroflexia bacterium | reverse complement strand
GCTGACCGCGCGCGGGCGGCAAGAGCAGGCCTGGCTCCAGCCGGGGGCCTGGGAACCGCCGATCCAGACGGTGATCCCCGCCGAGGCCGAAGCGCCGATGATTGTCGTCCACTATGGCACCTATGGCTCGGACGGGATGCGTCGCGACGGCCCGCCGGGCGGCGCGTACAGCGCGGTCTACGAGCAATACCGCACGCGGGGGCAGGACACCTACACCCGCGACGAGCACCGCCAATTGACCGAGTGGGACACCCGCCTGCCCTATCCCGGCTTCGACCCGAAAGAGGGCAGCCTGACGCTGGACCTGTACAGCGAGGATTAGATCGGTTGACGTGCCAGCGGCAAGCGCACGGAGGGCAAGCGTGGACCCTGCCCCGTGCCTGCCGCTGGCGTCTTTATTTTGCGGAGAGTTGAGGGAATAGTCGTATGCGGATTGCGGTGATCGGGGCCGGGGCCATGGGGCTGACGGTGGCCTACCGGCTGGCCCGGCGGGGCGCACAGGTGACGGTGATCGAGAAAGAGTCCGATCTGGGTGGGTTGGCGGCGGGCTTCCGCCCCAGCGCCGACCCCGATGTCTACCTGGAAAAGGCCTATCATCACGTCTTTCAGACCGACAAGGATCTCGTCGCCCTGGTCGATGAACTGGGGCTGACCGAGCGCCTGCTCTGGCTGCGCCCGACCACCTCGACCATCTACCATAGCGAGATCGGTCAACTCGACTCGCCGCTGACCGTGCTGCTCTACAAGCACCTGACCATCCCCAGCCGGTTGCGGTTGGCGGCAGGGTTGGGCTACCTCAAGTACCTGATCAACGATTACCACGCGCTGCCGAAAGCCAAAGCCGCCGACTGGATCCAGCAGTGGATGGGCAGCGAAGTCTACAACATGCAGTGGAAGCCGCTGCTGGAGGGCAAGTTCCACCAGTTCGCCCCCGAAGTGGCCCTGCCCTGGTTCTGGTCGCGGGTGAAGTGCCGCACCACCAAGCTGGGCTACATGAAGGGCGGGTTCCAGCACATCTACAACCGGCTGGGCGAAGAGATCACGAAGGCGGGCGGCACCATTCGCATGAACACCGCCGTGACGCGCATCGCGCCGGAGCCGGGCCGCAAAGTGCGGGTGGAGACGGCGGACGGCAGCGAGGTCTACGACAAGGTGATCGCCACCCTGCCCACGCGCCTGTTCCTGCGGGTGACCGACGGGCTACCCGACGACTACCGCGCCAAGTACGATTGGGGACAGGCGCTGGGGGCACACATCGTCATCCTGGCGCTGGACAAGCCGCTGATGCCGCCCGTCTACTGGCTCAACATCAACGACCCCGGCTACCCCTTCCTGGTGGCCTGCGAACATACCAACCTGATGCCGACCGCCGACTACGGGGGCAAGCACCTGCTCTACCTGGGCAACTACCTGCCGATGGACCACCGCTATTTCACGATGCCCGATGCCGATGTGGTGGCCGAGTTCCTGCCCCACCTGACCAAGCTCAACCCGGCATTCGACCCCTCGTGGGTGACCGAGCAGTGGGTGTTCAAGCTGCCGTTCGCCCAGCCGGTGGTCACGCAAGATTTTGAGGCGCACATCCCGCCGCTGGACACGCCGATCCCCAACCTCTACCTGGCGAACATGTTCCAGGTCTACCCGCAGGATCGGGGCCAGAACTACAGCATCCGCCTGGGCAACAAGCTGGCTGCGCACCTGAAGGTGGAGGAGCCGACCTCGGCAGGCCGCGCCCCGGTGGGCAGTAATGCGTGATGCGTGATACGTGATGCGTGATGCGTGATGCGTGTAGACGTACTGTGTATTGCGTATTGCGTACTGCGTATTGCGTAGGTCTGATCCCTGATCCCTCATATCACGTTTCACCTTTCACGTTTCACACACCCTATGACGATCAAAACCGTCCTGCGCTGGCCCCTGGCGGCGCTCTTTATTGGCAGTGGCATTTTGCACTTCGCCCAACAGGCGACGTTTGAACGCTTGATGCCGCCCTACCTGCCCTGGCACGCCGAACTGGTCGCCCTCAGCGGGGTGATCGAGGGCGGACTGGGGGTGCTCTTGCTCATCCCGGCCACACGCCGTCCCGCCGCCTGGGCGCTGATCCTCACCCTGATCGCTGTCTTCCCGGCCAACCTCTACGGTGCGACCAGCGCAGGCACCGATCAGCCCGCCATGCCCGGCATCCCCGTCTGGGCCGCCTGGCTGCGCCTCCCCCTCCAGGCCGTCCTGATCGCCTGGGCCTACTGGTACACCCGGCGGGATGAGCAGCGAGCAGCGAGCAGTGAGCAGTGAGCGACGAGTGATCAGTGGTCAGTGGTCAGAACGACGCAATACGAAATACGCAATACGCAGTAGTTCACGTATCACGTATCACGCATCACGTTTCACGTTTCGCGAAGGAGTCCTATGCTCGTCTCGGTGTTCGGCACGGCGCGGTCCAAAGAGGGCGACGCCGATTATGAGGAGGCGCGACGGCTGGGGGCGCT
>JBBSAN010001007.1:0-2493 GCA_038252265.1 Chloroflexia bacterium | reverse complement strand
GTGAAATAGTGGTGCCAACGCGTTTATGAACGACCGGTGTTGGGCCGTTCGCTGCTCAATTCCATGGCAGCCATTGTACAAAGTCGAGCTACGAGGGAGACTGATAAGCGCTGCCCGGCTTCTCCATGCCTCGCGCAAATTGCGATTCTGTCATCCTGAGCGCAGCGAAGGATCTTCGTGGCGGTCAGCGGTGTAGCGGGGAGCGCCGGGATCTTCCCCAGCGATCAGGCAGCCCGGACAAGATCCTTCGCTGCGCTCAGGATGACAGCGGGGATCGGCCAGCACCGACCGCTTCCCAGCGAACGGCGCAGATACTCATCCCCGTCAATCTTCATCCGGTCCCACAAGTAGTTGCCGCACAAAATCCAACAGTTCCACAGCTTGCTCCTGGCGTACCGACGGAAAGTCGTCCAGAAATTCGGGCAGGGAGTATCCCCCTTGCAGGTAATCAAACAGGGTCTTGATAGGGACGCGGCTGCCACTAAAGACCGGCGTTCCACCCATGATTTCTGGATCGCGTGTAATGATCGGATGCTGGATCATTGCTCCCATCTCCCGATCGTTATAGCACGCTCACCGGGTCCACATCTAGAGTCCAGCCGGGGGGGAGGGTGAGGGCCTTGAGCACCGGGGTCAGGACCTCGCCGCGCAGGAGGATTTGCCAGCGGTAACGCCCGCGCAGCTTGTGGGTGAAGCTGGGGGCGGGGCCGAGCACTTCGATGGCGTCGGGGGCGTGGCGGCGCACCAGCTCTTGCAACTGGGCGGCCATGCGCCCGGCTTCGGCCTGCGTCGCGGGTTCGGAGTGCGCGCTGTAGACCAGCTTGGCGAGGCGGCTGAAAGGTGGGTAGCCCGCCTCGGCGCGGAAGCGGATCTCTTGCATGTAGAAGGCGCGGTAGTCGTGGCGGGCAGCGGCCTGGATGGCGTAATGGTCGGGGCTGTAGGTCTGCACGATGACGCTGCCGCCCGCGGTGCGCCGCCCGGCCCGCCCGGCGACCTGGGTTAGCAGTTGGAACGTGCGCTCTGCCGCGCGGAAGTCGGGCAGGTGTAGCCCGGTGTCGGCGCTGATCGCCCCCACCAGCGTGACCAGGGGAATATCCAGCCCCTTGGCGATCATCTGCGTGCCGACCAGCACATCGGCTTCGTGGGCCATGAAGGCGGCCAGCATCGTCCCGTGCGCGCCCTTGCGCCCGGCGGTGTCGCGGTCCCAGCGCAGCACCCGCGCTTGCGGGAACAGCTTGCCCATCTCCTCTTCCACCCGCTGGGTGCCCGCGCCGAAACGCTTGATCTTGCTGGAGCCACATTCGGGGCAGATAGTGGGTGGACGGCCATGATAGTCGCAGCGGTGGCACAGGACCATGTCCACATCGGCGTGCCAGACCAGCGGGATATCGCAGTAGCGGCACTTGGGCACATGCCCGCAGCCCCGGCAGAGGATGAAGGTGCGGCTGCCGCGCCGGTTGAGGAAGAGGATCGCCTGCTCGCCCGCCGCCAGCGTATGGGCCAGCGCCGTCTGCAATGCCTGGCTGAAGATGCTGCGGTTGCCCTCGCGCAACTCCTGGCGCATATCCACCAGCCGCACCGGGGGCAGCGGCAGTTCGGTGGTCATATCCACCCCGCCGAGGCTCTGGCCCTTGCCCACCCGCGCCGGGAGGCTCAACAAGGCCCATTGCGGATTGCGGATTGCGGATTGCGGATTGCCGACAGCAGCAGATCCTTCCCCGATCCCTGACCCCTGACCCCTGACCCCTGCTCGTTGCGTCGCCTGCTGGTAGGTGGCGATATCCGGCGTGGCGCTGCCGAGGATGAGCACCGAGCCGGTCAGGGCGGCGCGCTCCTGGGCCACGGCGCGGGCGTGGTAGCGGGGCGACTCGTCCTGCTTGTATGACCATTCGTGCTCCTCGTCCACGATGATCAGCCCCAGGCGGGGCAGGGGGGCAAACCCCGCCGAGCGCGAGCCGATGACGATGTCGAGCCGCCCGTCACGGATCTGCCGCCACTGGTCATAGCGTTCGCCCAGGCTGAGGCCACTGTGGAGGATGGCGACCCGGTCGGGGAAGCGCCCGGCAAAGCGATGGACCATCTGCGGGGTGAGGGCGATTTCGGGCACGAGCATGATCGCCTGCCGCCCCAGCCGCAACGCCTGCCCGATGGCGCGCAGGTAGATCTCGGTCTTGCCGCTGCCGGTGACGCCGTGCAGCAGGAAGATGGGCGAGGGCGGTTGGAGCGCGGGGAGCGGCAGATTGTGCGCCGGGCCGCGCACCGTCGTCTGGAGGGTGTTGACGATCTGTTCCAACACCTGCCCCTGGCGCACGGTGAGGACGGGGGGGTCCTGGAGCGGGGGGCGTTCGTGGGCCAGCGGGTCGCGCCAGACCTCACGCTCTTCCAGCCGCAAGAGGCCGTGCCGCTCCAGGGTCCGCAACGTCTGCCGCCCGGCCCCGGTAGCATGGTAAAGCGCGCGGGCGGGATGCCAGTCGGGGGTCGGGGGTCGGGGGT
>JBBSAN010001006.1:0-2509 GCA_038252265.1 Chloroflexia bacterium | reverse complement strand
CCCCAATGTCATCACCCCGGCAATTCTGTTTGCGGCCACCAACGTGGTGACCAACATCCTGGCGGGATCATCACTGGGCTTCCTGGGCTTGGGCGTGCAGCCGCCCACCCCCGAGTGGGGTGTGATGATCGCCGACGGGCGAGAGTACGTGATGTCGGCCTGGTGGCTGCCGACATTCCCCGGGATCGCGATTGCCATCGTGGGCATCTCGTTTAGCCTCTTTGGCGACGGCCTGGCCGTCTTCTTGCGGAAGCGCGGCAGCCGGTAAAAGCTGAGGAGGGCGGAGAGATCGATGACGGATATTTTGCGGGTAGAGGGATTGCAGACGTATTTCACCAGCCAGGAAGGGGTGGTGAAAGCGGTGGATGGGGTGAGCTTCTCGGTAGCGGCGGGGGAAGTGCTGGGGCTGGTGGGTGAGAGCGGCAGCGGCACGAGCATGACGTGTCGTTCGATCCTGCGGCTGGTGCCGCCGCCGGGGAAGATCGTTGGGGGCAAGGTCTATTACCAGGATCAGGACGTGCTGGCGTGGCCCGAGAGCCGGTTGACGGCGTATCGGGGCAGCGAAGTATCGATGATCCTGCAGGAACCGATGACCGCGTTGAACCCGGTGCTGAGCGTGGGCGAACAGATCGTGGAGACGATCCTGCAGCACGAGAATCTGAGCCGGAGTGCGGGGGAGGAGCGGGCGGTCAACCTGATGAAATTGGTGGGGATCCCGGCGCCAGAGCGGCGGTTGAAGGAATACCCGCACCAGTTTTCGGGCGGGATGCGGCAGCGGGCGATGATCGCCATTGCGCTGGCGTGCCGGCCGAAAGTGTTGCTGGCAGACGAGCCGACCACGGCATTGGACGTGACGGTGCAGGATCAGATCATCCGGTTGGTAAAAGATCTGCAAGAGGAAATGGGCACCAGCGTGGTGTGGGTCACGCACGACCTGGGGGTGGTGGCGCAGTTGTGCGACCGGGTGGCGGTGATGTATGCCGGCCAGATCATGGAGTTAGCGGATGTGGTGAGCCTGTTTGAGATGGCGCGCCACCCGTATACCGAGGGGTTATTGGAATCGGTGCCGGGGGCGCGGGAGGCGAAACTGATCCCGATCCCGGGGCAGCCGCCGGATCTGCTGAATTTGCCGCCGGGGTGCCCGTTTGCGGAGCGCTGTCGCTACATGGAGCCGCGCTGTCGGGAAGCAGCGGTGCTGCTGCGGCCGGTGGGGCCGGGGCATCAATCGGCGTGCATCCGGTTTGAGGAGATATGGGTATGAACGCGCCCGAGGTGCAAGTGGGGAGCTGGGACAGCGCCACGCAGCCGCTGGTGCAGGTGCGCGCTCTGTCGAAGACCTTCGTGTTGGGGAAGAGCATCGTGCGGCAGATGCTGGGGAAGAAGCCGGATCATCTGCGGGCCGTACATGAAGTGGATCTGGACATTCTGCAGGGGGAAGCGCTGGGGCTGGTAGGTGAGAGCGGGTGTGGCAAGACCACCCTGGGGCGCTGCATCCTGCGCTTGTACGAGCCCGATAAGGGGCAGGTGTTGTATCAGGGAGAGGACTTCCTGCAGCTCAGTGCGGGGCGGATGCGGGAGATGCGGCGGCACATGCAGGTGGTGTTCCAGGACCCGTATTCGTCGCTCAATCCGCGGCAATCGGCGGGGCAGATCATCGGTGAGGCCTGTTTGGTGCACCAGTTGGTGACGCCGAAACAAGCGCCGGAGCGGGTGGCGGAGTTGCTGGATCTGGTGGGGCTGAATGCGGAGACCGCGGAGCGCTATCCGCATGAACTGAGCGGTGGGCAGCGACAGCGGATCGGGCTGGCGCGAGCGCTGGCGGTGGAACCGCAGTTTATCGTGGCGGACGAGCCGGTGTCGGCGCTGGATGTGTCGATCCAGGCGCAGGTGATCAACCTGTTGATGGAGTTGCAGAGCAAGCTGAACCTGACCATGCTCTTCATCACGCACGACCTGCGGCTGGTGCATTACGTGAGCCACAACATTGCGGTGATGTATCTGGGGAGCATTGTGGAGCTGGCGCCGTCGGATGCGTTGTTTGCGGCGCCGCTGCATCCGTACACGCGGGCGCTGCTGGCGGCGGCGCCGAAGATCGATCCGCGGCAGCGGGCGAAGACGGCGGCGATCAAGGGCGAGCCGCCCAACCCGATCAACATCCCGCCGGGGTGCTCGTTCCGACCACGCTGTGTACTGGCGACCGAACGGTGCAGCCGGGAGGAACCGCGGTTGCGGGCAATGGCCGACGGGCATACGGTAGCTTGTCATAACGTTTAGAAGGGCCGGCAACAATTGCTGGCTGGGGCTGAGTGATTCAGCCTGCCTTGAGGGGGAACCACATGCGCATTGCTGACATGAACTGGATGCAGGTCGAGGAATATCTCAAGCATGATAATCGTGCCATTCTGCCGCTGGGGAGCACCGAACAGCACGGCTATCTGAGCCTCGGTACTGACTCGATTTTGGCCGAAAAGGTCTCCATCGAAGCGGCTGAGCCGTTGGGCGTGCCGGT
>JBBSAN010001005.1:0-2510 GCA_038252265.1 Chloroflexia bacterium | reverse complement strand
TCGCTCAGCTACTGGCGGACAGTATCGCCGCGTTGGGCGGGCAGCCGGAGGTCATCGGTGCCCTACCCGCGCTGTTGGATAGCGCGGGGTTTACCGTCCTACAGCAGGAGACCGAAGAGTATCCCCTAGGCGGGCCCACCTCGACGGGCCAGATCACAGCCGCGACCTGCCTGACGGCCTTTCAAAATGCTCGGCCTATGATCCTGCGGACCCAGGCGATCACGGCGGAGATGTTAACTACCCTCTATGAAGCCGCCCAGGCCGATGCCCAGGGCGCGGGCGCCGGGGTTCTACCCGGGATCAATATTCTGGCCCAGCGTCCCGACGAACGCGACACACGCACACACGCCAACCTGTAGATTCCAGTAGAGAAAGGATTGCGACCATGCACTTGTGGGAGGTAACGATCGAGGGAGCAACGCGCGGCTGGCCGTTCGATGCGGCGATGTCCGCCGTGCGCCTGGGCCGGGACATCGCCTGGCCCCTCAAAAGTGACTGGGCCGCCCAGTTGATCCGCCAGCGGGTCGCGCGCCTGGAGGCCGCAACGTTGCAAACCGGGGCGGGCGGGGAATTAGTGTTACAGCCGGACGATGGATCGGATCCCCAGCAGGCCCTCGTGCTGGTGGACGTGCTTCCCGGCGCGCCCTATACCCTGCCGACGCCCCGGCGGAGGAACCCGCCCCCGCCGAACGAGACTCCAACGATGCTATCGGTCGCGGGGGGGGTCTGGGTGACCAGCCCCACCAGCAGTCCCGGTGGGTATCTACTCGACGAGGTGTTTGAAGATGTGGCGACGGTGCCCGGGGTTCAGGTCCTACGGCGCATGCCCGCCCAGGGCGTGCTCCCGTATATGCAGGATCCTCCGACGGTACCGTACGAGCGGGTCTTGTTACGCCTGGACCCCTCCACGTCGTTTCGGATCGAGCGCCACGGGTATCCCGGGCCGTACTGGGTGGCGCGGCGCTTTACCTGGACCGACCAGACGTTATTCGCCGAGCCAATCCAGCAGGCAGCGAACCGCAGATAAGCCGGGGTCATTCCGCCCCCACGCACCACGACCGCCGCCGGAGGTTGTTCCGGCGGCGGTCGTGGTGCGCAGAGGAAATTATTTGTAGAACGCGTATCGGCAATGAATGCCGCCCGCGGCCACACACTCCACTTCGGTGATCCGCATCCGTAAACCCAGAAGGGCGCGGCTCAAGTGGATATACATGGCCTCAGCCGAGGCACAAATAGGTGCGGTGAGGCGGGGCATTTGGGTACAAATCGGGCATTGGACCGACGCCAGGTACCATGCCTCGGCATCTTCCGTGACGATCTGTTCGCTCCAGGCTTGCGCGTTCGCCGCCGCGAGACCCCGCACGAACCATTCTAAGCGCTGCTCAGGAGGAATGGTGGTAGCCTGGAAGCGCATCTCCTGTCCCCAGGGACTCTGGAGCCGCAAGACCCCAATCGCGGAGCCGCAGTTGCGCAGGAACAACAGGGTGAGCGGTTCGCCCAGGATCGCGTAGACGGTGGCGTATAAGCGGGCTAACTCTTCACTGGTGGCCATGATGGTTTGAATCTGGGCCGGGCCAGTCAGGTAACGATCCAGGCCCGCCGCGTGCATGATCGTCTCATAGTGGTCTCCGGCGGCTTCGCGGGTGATCTGTAGCACTTGCTGCATCGCACTGGTCTTAATATGCCCGGGCTGTCGCGGACCCGAGGTGGATTCGGTCGCCATCGTGTCTAAGTTCCTTCCTAGTATGGATGGTGGGTGCTGCACTACCGCAGCCACACTACTCCGTTGGGCGAGCATCCAGCGGAGCGCTTGGCGCACATTCCCATGCTCTTGCTCCAAGTCTAGCGCTACGTCCTGCAGCTGCTCGGCTGCCGACCCGTCAGTGGCGGCCAGCTGCAAGTAGTAGTCCGCGTGGCGCGCATGCAAGGCATCGGCCTCATAATGCGCCGCCATCTGCGCCAGGGCATATTCCCGAATGATTTCTAGCATGCCCAGACGCGGTTCCCCTGCTGCGGTCGGATCCCGGGTGATCAGGTTCTTATCGGCCAGGGTCGCCAGGGCGTTGAGCAGATCCCCGGGCTGTTCCTCTGCCGCAAAGCAAACGGCCTCCGCTGCCGCGAGGGTCCACCCGCCCACGAATACCGATACGCGGCGAAAGAGGGTTTGTTCGGCGGACGTCAACAACTCATAGCTCCAGTCCAGCGCCCCCCGCAAGGTCTGCTGGCGCGCGGGCCGATCCCGCGGCCCGCCACCCAACAACGCCGGGCCTTGTTGTGCCAGGCCCGCGAGGATTGCGGCAGGGGACAGAAGTCTACAACGCGCCGCCGCCAGTTCAATGGCCAGGGGCAGCCCATCCAGGTGAACGCATAAGGCCGCGACTGCCGCCGCGTTCTCGTCGGTCAGGGTGAAGTCATACAGCGCTGCCCGGGCCCGGGCAACAAAGAGCGCCACAGCAGGCACCGGAGCGAGGTGATTGGCCGCCAGGTCCATGGTGAGATCCGGCACATCC
>JBBSAN010001004.1:0-2510 GCA_038252265.1 Chloroflexia bacterium | reverse complement strand
GATCGGGCAGTTGCCGGGTGAAGGGGAGCATGGTAAAGTTCATGGCAGCACCTTTCTGTGGGGGATAGGGTACGAGATACCGCTATCGTACCGCAGAAAGGTGCTGTTTGCGAGGTCTACGGACTTTGCATCAGCCGTGGGGGGCACAAACTGGCCCCTCCGGATTGGGGAGGGGCGCATGATACGGGGGCGGGTAGGGGTCTGTTAGCTCGCCGTGGCCGGGCCGCGATAGAGGCCGATGACGTTCCCGGCGGGGTCGGCAAAGAAGGCGTAGCCGCCGTTCTCGCCCATCTCTACGGTGTCACCGAGGCGTTTCCCGCCGTGGGCTTCCACCTCGGCCATACTGGCGTCAATGTCGTCGGTGTTGATATAGACCAGCACCTGGCCGACCTTGTAGTCCCCGCCCATCGCCGCGTTCGCACTGTTGGCGGCGACGAAGCCCCCACCGGGGCCGCCCTCGCCACGGAACATCCAGTAGTCATACTCTTTGTTATGATTGACCGGCCAGCCAAACACATCGGCATAGAAGTTGGCCGACTCGGCGGTGTCGGTGGCCGGGATGTCGAGATGTACAATCGAGTGGTTCGCCATGCATGTACCTCCGTTTGCTGCAAGAAGGGTAACGGCCCGGCAGGTGCCGGAACGACGCGGTCATTATAGAACACATGTTCGTGCAAGTCAAGGTTCGACGTGATGATCTGCGCGCTCTGACGTTGACAGGAAAGCTCCGACCGCGTATCATCAACCCCAAAAGCGATGTTTGCACAGGAGGCGCAGATCATGGCACCCGCAACCGAACCTCTGCAACTCGGCGTCGTGTTGCCCACCTGGGACTATGGCGACGGGGTCGCGCCCGGCTGGGCCGACATCCGCGCCGTGGCCCAACTGGCCGAAGCGGTGGGCGTAGATACCGTCTGGGCACCGGACCACTTCAGCCCGACCCTGCCTGGCGACCGCACCCAGCATTTCTGGGAATGCTGGACCATCCTCTCCGCCGTGGCCGAGGCTACCCGGCGGGTGACGCTTGGGCCATTCATCGCCGGGGCTGCTCTACGCCAGCCCGCGCTGCTGGCCCGCATGGCCTCCACACTCGATGCGGTCAGCGGCGGGCGGCTCATCTTGCCGATGGGTGCGGGGGCCGAGCGGGAGGGCGCGTTCGCCACCCTTGGCTATTCCATCGAGCATCGCTCGTCCATGTTCGATGAAGCGCTCCAGATCGTCGCGCCGCTCTTGCGCCAGGGGGCGGTTGATTTCGCCGGGCACTACTGGCAGGCGCACACGGCCACGATCGGGTTGCGGGGATCGCGCCCCACCGGCCCGCCGATCTGGGTCGCCGGGAAGGGGCCACGGATGCTGCAACTGGCGGCGCGCTGGGGCGATGCGCTCAACCTCAACATGGTCTGCCCACCCGACCCCGCGCCGGTGGTCGCCGCGCTCGCCCCGCTAGACGATGCCTGCCGGGCTGAAGGCCGCGACCCGGCGACCCTGGGCCGCACCGGCTACACCAGCATCACCTTTGCCGATGCGGGGGTCGAACTCTCGGCGGCGGCGGCCAAGCATTTGCACGGCGCGCCGGAGGAAATCGCCGCTCAGCTTCACGCCCTCCACACCCAGGCCGGGATCGGGCACATGACCTGCTTCGTCGGCATCTACGATGTGAGCCGAGCGGTGGGCAGCCTGCCCCGCCTCACCCCCGCCGCGCTGGACCGCTTCGCCCCGGTCATCACTGCTCTGCGGCAACTGGAAGCCGCTTGACGTATAGTTCACCACGAAGGGCACGAAGAACACGAAGATCGCATTTCGTGTTCTTCGTGTCCTTCGTGGTGTATCTCGTGCTTGTCACCGCATCACCCCCTGTGGTAAGATGACGGCGCTGTGAAGACCCAATCCACCCCTGACTGCTCGATCATCATCGTCAACTGGAACGTCTGCGCCCTCTTACGGCGCTGCCTCCAGAGCCTGCCCGGCGCGGCGGGGCCGGGCCTGCGTGTCGAGACGATCGTGGTGGACAACGCCTCGCACGATGACAGCGTGGCGATGGTGCGGGCCGAGTTTCCGGGGGTGCGGCTGCTGGCGAACACGACCAACCGGGGCTTCAGCGGCGGCAATAACGACGGCATCCGGCGGGCGCAGGGTCGCACACTCCTGCTGCTCAACCCCGACACCGAGATGCAGCCGGGGTCGCTGGCGGCGCTGCTGGCGACGCTGGACGCCGCGCCGGAGGTGGGCATGGTCGGCCCGCGCCTGCTCAACCCCGATGGCAGCGTCCAATCGTCGCGCCGCCGCTTCCCGACCCTGGCGACGGCGCTGCTGGAAAGCACGCCCCTCCAGCCTTATGTTCCCGATCATCCGCTCCTGCGGCGCTATTACATGGCCGACCACCCCGACGATCAGGAGCAGGATGTGGACTGGATCACCGGAGCCTGTATGCTGGTGCGGCGGGATGTGATCGCACAGGTGGGTGGGTTTGACGAAGACTATTTCATGTACAGCGAAGAGCTGGACCTCTG